>JAAZDA010000028.1 GCA_012512995.1 Clostridiales bacterium
CCCCGACCCGATTGGCGAGATCCTTGATGATTTTGACAGACCAAGCGGTATACATATCAGTAAAGTGCGTGTTCCATTGGGCGTTGTCGGCATTATTTATGAGAGCCGTCCCAATGTCACCGCTGATGCTTTTGCTATCTGTCTGAAGAGCGGAAATGTCGCCGTTCTAAAGGGCGGCAGCGATGCAATTGAATCAAATAAAGCTATTGTCAGAATACTAAAACAGGCACTTTTGGAAAACGGTGTTAATGAAGATGCCGTAAATCTTATAGAGTCCACTGACAGGAAAGACACTGAAGAATTCATGCAGATGAGACAGTATGTCGATGTCCTTATACCGCGCGGAAGCGCCGGTCTCATAAGAGCTGTCGTGAATGAGAGCCGCATTCCTGTGATTGAGACGGGTTCCGGCAACTGTCACATCTATGTCGACAGCGAAGCTGATTTTGATAAGGCGATACCAATAATAATTAACGCAAAGACACAGCGCGTGGGTGTCTGCAACGCAGCTGAATCCCTCGTAGTACACAGTGCCGTTTCATCTGAGTTCCTCCCGCTCCTTGGCAAGGCCATGAAAGAGCACGACGTTTCACTTCGCGCCGATGAACGTTCAAAACTGTTACTGCCTGGTTCTGAGAGCGCCGATGAAACAGATTTCGGCAAAGAATACCTCGACTACATTATGTCTGTCAAAACTGTTGATTCACTTGATGAAGCCATCGCACACATCAATAAGTATCACACAGGTCATTCAGACTGCATCATCACGGAGAACACAGCTTCGGCTGAGCGGTTCCTGAATGAGGTCGACTCAGCCTGTGTCTATGTCAATGCGTCCACAAGATTTACGGACGGATTTGAATTTGGATTCGGAGCGGAGATAGGGATCAGCACACAAAAGCTCCACGCCAGAGGCCCTATGGGACTGAAGGAGCTGACTTCATACAAATACCTTATAAGAGGACACGGCGAGACCCGCAACATGTAAAACAGGAAGTGTGAGAGCTTCTGTTACACAGAAGCTCCAGGGCTGTTAACTGTTACTATTCCGATCAGTATGACTTGAGCTTTATCCACAGATTATCATATGTTTTGTCCATATCCTCACCGAGATACGTGTATGTCTGGAGATTGTCATACTGCGTAAGGTCAGGAAATGCGATAGGGTTGTATTTCATATCGTCATCGAGAAGTTCCCATGCTGCTGTATTCGGTGTGGGATAATAAATATAGTCAAAATTCATCTTTGCGATCTCTGCTCTTGCCAGGTAATTGAGGAATGTATAGGCATTGTCGACATGCTCGGCATTCTTCGGGATTACCCAGGAGTCGATCCAGACATTAGTACCTTCCTTCGGAATAGCATAATCGAGGTCCTCATTTTCTTCAGCCGTATACAGGGCTTCTCCGGAGAAAATCACACCGAGTGCCGATTCTCCTGATATCATTTTGTCTCTTACTTCGTCAATTACATATGCCTGAACAAGCGGTTTCTGCTCCTCGAGCTTAAGGAGAGCATCATTAAGTTCATCCGGGTCCTTCGTATTGACGCTGTCACCGTTCATAATCAGCGGAATCATAAAGGCATCGCGGACAGAATCCTGCATGAGAATGTTATCCTTATACTTGGGATCCCAGAGGATATTCCAGCTGTCCACAGGCTCATCCACCATTGTTGTGTTGTACAGAATACCTACAGTTCCCCAGCAATATGGAATCGAATACTTATTTCCCGGGTCGAAAGTCTCTGACTGCTCCATATATGTTTTGCCGATATTTGCTGTCGCATTAGGCAGCCTGCTCCAGTCAAGGGGCTGCAGAAGGTCATTCTGTATCATTTTCTGGATCATATAGTCTGAAGGACAGATGCAGTCATAGCGCGATGCGCCTGCTGCCACCTTGGGATACATTATCTCGTTTGTTTCGTATTCGTCATATACCACATTGATCCCGGTCTCTTCCTCAAACATTGTGATGACTTCCGGGTCAATGTATTCGCCCCAGTTATAAACATAGAGTTGATTGTCAGATGAACCGGTCGTACTCTCGGCAGTCTTGTCAGAATACCCGCAGGCTGTGATCGCCGCCGCCGCAATTATTACAGTTAAAATTATCGATAGTGTTTTCTTCATTTCTTCCCTCATGCCTCATTTCACGGCGCAATTTCAAGAATGCTCGGCGCATTGGTGCCTGTCTTATTCTTCTTTCTGCTTCCGTTCTTTGTGAAGTTAAGCAGAAGAAGGAGAATGAGAATGGCTCCGAAAATAAGCGTTGAGAGCGCGTACATTTCAGGTTTTACGCCCTTGCGGACTTCTGTGTAGATC
>JAAZDA010000436.1 GCA_012512995.1 Clostridiales bacterium
ATCATATACATCATCGGCCTCGATCATAAACCCGTCATCCATCAGAATTCTTCCCTCGAGAGGATCTGTCCTTTTTATTGATCCTTCATGTGTCTCGTAAGATCCGCCGCTTTTTCTTTCATCTCTTACAAAATATGTGATGCGCACTCTGGCGCAGTTTCCTGAGCCATCTGATGCTTCTTCCGAGAGCTGCGCTAATTTGATATCAAGTTCTTCTTTCTGACCGTCAGTAAGTTCGCGTTTCTCCTGCGTTCTTCTCCCGCTTTCCGCTATCTCAGCGCCAAAACCGGTCAGAGCTGCAAAAGGCGCGAACTGAGCTGCTTTCTGCGATTCGGAAAGAGGCGCATGTTTTGACGAGACATGGTGCGGCAGATCAATGATGTCGCCGTAGATCCGCTCTGCGTCTTCTGCGGCGCCGGCCATCTCCTTTGTTGTTATCCCCTTTACATTGTGCCCGGCATTTTTGAATGCATCGTCATTATTCATGCTTTGTGCCCGCCTATCTGTTCATTGCGCTCCATTGTTGTGGCTCCGTCTTCGAGGTTCATTCCCTTAAGGAGAGCATTTTTCCCAAATTTCTTCTGAATCTCCAGGGCTGCTTTCTGAACACGTTTTTCTCTTGCAAGTGCTTCTTTTTCAGCTTCTTTCTGCGCGTCCCTTGCCTTATAGTCAGTGAACAGGTCAAGCTGCTCATATTCCTGCTCATCAGGGGCTGCCGTCTCTTCGCTGACTACATGGTCAGCCGTCACGCTCATTCTCCTCAGCAGCAGCGTCGGATCTGTTATCCTGTCATAGAGCTTCATGACCGCCTCTGTAATAAGCTTCGTTGAAGCATTTGCTCTGCCGAGAGCGATGCTCCCGTTAGCCGGTTTCGGAACCATTCTGCCATATCTGTCCTCTGCCACTTCGCCCTTGTATTGTTTTCCCGTTGCATTGTCACGCAGACTCGTCACATCATAGCCGATACTCAGGGCAATTCTGTCAGTTATGAGATTCTTCTCTACAAGATCAAGAACAAGGAGATCAGTCATCTCCTTAACTATCAGTCTGCCTTTTTCAAAACTATATGGGCACTTCAGGACCTGCCCTCTGCTGAGAGAATTGTTCGCTGAGCGGTATGATTTGATTGCGGCCATCGTTGTGTCATCGTAGCCCCAGGCATGGTCGATCAGATTTGCAGCATTGACTCCGAACAGCCTGTACAGAAGATCTTCGTCTTTGATCGAACATCTCGCAATGTCGCCCATGGTGAGCATGCCGTATTTCTCAAGTTTTCCCGCATAACCCGTGCCCAGACGCCAGAAATCAGTGAGTGGCCTGTGTGTCCAGAGAAATCTTCTGTAGCTCATCTCATTGAGACTCGCCAGCCTGACACCGTTTTCATCGGCGGGCATATGTTTTGCCACGATATCCATAGCTATCTTGGCGAGATACATGTTCGTTCCCACCCCTGCTGTTGCGGTTATCCCTGTCTCATCAAGGACCTCCCTGATAAGCTTTATGCAAAGATCCTGTGCTGTTGTTTCATATCGTCCAAGATAAGAAGTGGCATCGATAAAGACCTCATCGACTGAGTAAACATGAATATCCTCAGGCGCAATATATCGAAGATAAATATTATATACTTCTGAGCTCACATCCATATACAGCTGCATTCGCGGCACGGCTGTGATATATGTTATTTTATCTTTCCTGCCGGCATTCAGCTGTCTGACCTTCTCAACGACCTCAAAGAGGCGCGGTCTGCCAGGGATTCCATACGCCTTAAGTGACGGGGATACAGCAAGGCATATTGTCTTCTCAGTCCTGCTGCTGTCAGCTACCACAAGATTTGTCGTGAGCGGGTCAAGTCCTCTTGCCACACACTCAGCCGACGCATAGAATGATTTCAGATCTATCGCTATGAAGCTCTTGTTTTCCCCTGAAAACA
>JAAZDA010000437.1 GCA_012512995.1 Clostridiales bacterium
CTGCCGCTGAGATTGATAAAGGAAAGGCTGATACCTGTCTCATTTTTGATCTCTACAGCAAGTTCGAAAAGTTTTGACGCCAGCATCGGATAATACTCATTGGTCACTGTATTTGATACGAGGAAAGCGTGAAGCCCTAAATGTTCAACGCCCTTCGATTTAAGTATCCTGTATGCCTCAATGATCTGCGGTTTTGTCATGCCGTACTTGGAATCGCCCGGATTATCCATAATACCGTTTGATAATTCGATGACTCCGCCCGGATTATACCTGCAGCTCATAGTCTTGGGAAGCTTTCCGCCAAGAGCGTGTTCGCAGTGATCGATCATTGTTATATCATCAAGATTTATTATCGCGCCCATTTTATCCGCAAGCGCATATTCTGATTCCGGCGTGTCGTTCGATGAGAACATGATATGACTGCCATCCGCCCCGACAGCCTGACTTAAGAGTAGCTCAGCTGCTGATGAGCAGTCAAAACCCATATCGTAATCCTGAAAAATGTCCATGATATATGGATTTGCATTTGCTTTGACTGCAAAATATTCTCTGAAACCAGGGTTCCATGCAAATGCCTGCTTTACAGTCCCGGCGTTCTTCCTTATGCCCTTTTCATCATAAATGTGGAATGGCGTGGGATACTTTGCAGCAATCTCAATGACTTTTTCTTTTGTCACAAAAGGAGTTTTCATGTCAGCTATTTCACCTCGTAAATCTTAGTTTGTTTTAGTATCTTCGATCTGCCAGTCTATCGGCGTTTCCCCGTGCGACTCAAGGAATTCGTTGCACTTTGAAAAATGTCTGCACCCGAAGAATCCTCTGTATGCCGAAAGCGGGCTGGGGTGCGGCGCCTTGAGGACAAGATGTCCCGGATTGTCAAGCATAAACGATTTGGACTGTGCGGGCGATCCCCACAACATGAATACTACAGGTCTGTCCTGCATATTTACAGCGTTTATTATCGCATCAGTGAACTGTTCCCAGCCGTGACCCTTGTGCGAAAAAGCCTGATGTGCTCTTACTGTCAGCACTGTATTCAGCAATAATACACCCTGGTCAGCCCACTTGGTAAGGTCACCGTTATTGGGCATGTGACAGCCGACATCATCATGAAGCTCCCTGAAAATATTGATGAGCGACGGCGGCAGCTCCGAGACGTCAGGTTTTACAGAAAATGACAGCCCCATCGCCTGATTCTCGTTGTGATAGGGATCCTGACCCAGAATGACCACCTTGACCTTTGAGAGAGGCGTCAGATGCAGAGCATTAAAAATCTCGTCAGATGGCGGGTAGACCACATGTTTTGAATATTCGTCCATGACGAAATAATAGAGCTCTTTATAATATGGCTTTTTAAACTCTGCTCCCACAGCGGGGAGCCAGTCGTTGTCAATTGCACCCATTTACTTTGCGATTTCCTTAAGCAGTTCCAGCACAAAAGTATAGAAACGGTCGATGCTCTTAAGACTTATGTGCTCAGCCGGTGTGTGTATGTCATAAATGTCAGGTCCTGCCGATACAGCATCGAGTCCCGGGATCTTTCCGCAGATAAGTCCGCATTCCACGCCGCCGTGGATAATATCGATCTTCGCGTCCTTTCCGGTCTGCTTCTTATAAATTTCAGTTATCTTATCACGGAAAGCAGAATCCTTCCTGAACTCCCACGCGGGATAAGTGCTTTCTACTTTTGAGAGACCACCGAGTGCTTTTGTGAGCGCGCGCACTCTGTCTGTCTCCATGTCCTTCTGCGAATCAATAGAAGAACGGATGAGGAAAGTTGCCGATATCTCATGGCCGAGAGTCTTAAGTATCCCGAGATTAAGAGATGTCTGAGGCAGATTTTTTGAAACAGGGCTGTATTCCTGCACGCCGTATGGGAAAGTGCATAGGAAAGCCGCGATCTTTCTGGCCTCTCCCTTGCGGATAACATCGCATACATGATCTTCTTCCCACATGTAATTCACGCTGATTCCGGGATCTGTGAACTGATATTCGTCCTTAAGTGTTTTGTCAAAACAAGTGAGCCACTCTTCAATCTCGGCATGCGGTCTTCCCGGTTTAAACAGGAGCTTTGCAACTGCCTCGCGGGTAATAGCATTGTCTTTTGTACCGCCGTTTACGGATATAAGTCTGCATGGGTAAGCTCTGCGCAGAGCTGACAGGAGCCTTCCCAGCACCTGATTCGCGCTGGCTCTGCCCTCGTTTATCATTTCTCCTGAGTGCCCGCCCTTAAGTCCTGTGACCGTAATCGTCAATGGCGTACCCTCTCTGGTTTTCGTATCAGCAGGAAGAAAAGATGTAAGAGTTGTTCCGCCTGCGCATCCTGCGACGAATACCCCTTCATCCTCTGAATCGAGATTGAGCAGCTTGCGCCCTGAAAGCGTGCTGCAGTCAAGCTCGGCACATCCGAGCATCCCTGTCTCCTCATCAACTGTTGCTATGCATTCGAGAGGAGGATGTACAAGATCATCATTATCAAGCACGGCAAGCATTATCGCAATTCCGATGCCGTTGTCTGCACCGAGCGTGGTGCCCTGTGCGCGCAGAGTGTCCCCGTCAGCGTCAAGCTGAAGTGAGATTGGCTCTTTCTCCATATCGATCGAGACATCGGCTTCTTTCTCACACACCATATCCATGTGACCCTGCAGGATCAGTGTTGCAGATTTTTCAGCGCCTTTTGAAGCATTTTTGAAAATGATCACATTGCCTGCTCTGTCCTGAATATGCCGAAGGCCATGCTCTTTTGCAAAACCTGCAAGATAATCGCTTATCCCCTTAGTGTTGCCTGACCCGTGCGGGATCGCGGATATCTCCTCAAAAAAGTGAATCACCGGCTTTGCGCCGATCTCAAGATCATCAAATTTATACTCCATGAATACATACTCCTTTATTTATGACCTCACAGGAATTCCACGTTCCTTAAGGTATGTTTTGACTTCTTCTATACTGAGTTCTCTGTAATGGAACAGCGATGCTGCAAGTGCCGCGTCAGCTTTTCCATCCGTCAGCACATCGTAGAAATGTTCTTTTGTCCCTGCTCCGCCCGATGCAATTATGGGGACTCCTGTCCTTTCGGATATCGTTCTTGTCAGATCGATGTCATAACCGGCTTTGGTGCCATCGCAGTCCATGCTCGTGACAAGAAGTTCACCGGCTCCGAGATCGCAGGTTCTCTCCGCCCACTCGATGGCATCTGTTCCTGTATCGATCCGTCCGCCGCTTCTGAAGACTGTCCAGCCATCTTCAGACTTCCATTTCTCTCCATTCTCAAACTGCGACCCGTCGCGATGCTGGCGCCTTTTCCTCGCATCTATTGCTACGACAATGCATTGACGGCCAAAATGATCTGCGCCTTCTTTTATGAGCTCCGGACGATTGAGAGCAGCCGAATTCACTGAAATCTTGTCGGCGCCCTCCCGGAGTATGGCTTTCATATCCTCTGCTGTCCTGATACCGCCGCCTACTGTAAACGGAATGAATACCCTTTCAGCGACACGTCTGACCATATCAGCCACAGTATTTCTGGAATCGCTCGTAGCTGTTATATCAAGGAAAACAAGTTCGTCCGCGCCTTCCCTGGAATAGATCTCTCCGCACTCCACCGGATCTCCTGCATCGCGCAGATTGACGAAATTGACACCTTTTACTACCCTTCCGTCCTTTACATCAAGACAGGGTATGATTCTCTTTGTAAGCATATTTACAGCCCCGCCTCCTTAATTGATAACTTTGGGATTGTCAGAAAGTTCTCGAGAATCTTCTGCCCTGTATCAGAGCTCTTCTCAGGATGGAACTGGCAGGCGAAGACATTGCCCTGCTCAACTGATGCCGCGACCGTTATTCCGTACTGCGTTGTCGCCTTGATAACTGATCTGTCATCAGGAACAACACAATATGAATGAACAAAATACACATATGAATGCTCAGACACACCTTTGAAAAGCCTGCCTTCACAGCCTGATCCAGTCTGCGGATAGCTCAGGTCATTCCATCCGATCTGCGGTATCTTCCTGACAGTACCATCTTCATTTGTGCCATCCGGTATCCGCGTGCATGTTCCCCTGATGATGCCGAGACCTTTGACACCAGGGCTTTCCTCGCTTGAATCGAAAAGCAGCTGCTGCCCGAGACATATGCCAAGGAGCGGCGTTCCACTGTCACAGACATCATGGATGACATCAATAAGTCCGTAATTTTCAAGTTTTGACATGGCATCGCCGAATGA
Organism: Clostridiales bacterium; assembly: GCA_012512995.1. Classification (GTDB taxonomy): domain Bacteria; phylum Bacillota; class Clostridia; order Lachnospirales; family Lachnospiraceae; genus CAG-791. The sequence goes on from JAAZDA010000437.1 coordinate 4,226, forward strand.
GCCGACACCCGGGAGTATGACACGTTCCGCAGAAAGGATCTCACTGCGGTCCCCTGTAAGGATCGCACTCTGCCCGAGATTCTTAAGGGCATTCAGAACACTTCTTATATTTCCCGCATCATAATCAATCACAGCAATATTGTTCAAAACAAGTCCTCATGTCTTTTCTTTATCTTTTTCGAGTTCCATCCAGAACTCTACGCCATTATCATAATTCTTAACACCATATTCTCTGTGCATCAGATCCATTGTAGCCTTAACTATGGAAAGACCTATACCTGATCCACCGTAAGCGCGTGTGCGTGCCTTATCCACCTTGTAAAATTTTTCCCAAATATGAGGAAGAGAATCTTCAGGTATAGGCAGCCCGGTGTTGAAAACAGATATTCTGACAGAGTTGCTGATATCATCTGGAACTACATTTATATCAATGACTTTTTCATCCTTTATAGCCTCTACATGGTTGCAGGCATTTGAGAAATAATTGGCAAAAACCTCCTCAACAAGAAATGAATCAGCCCATACCATTATTTCCTGGTCTTCCTGAGGGAATCTTACTTTCACATCTTTTTTATCAGCAAGAAGTGTTGCGGACTGCAGATAACGGCTGATGAGATCGATGATATTGAATCGTTCCATATTGACAGTCTCAGCGCCGAACTCGAGATGGTTGAGTGCCAGAAGCTTCTGGACCATTGCATTCATCTTTCCGGCCTCATCTACTATAACTGATGCATAATAATCACGATCTGCCGGATCATCATTTACACAGTCTTCAAGTCCCTCGGCATATCCCTGAATAAGAGCGATTGGTGTCTTCAGTTCATGCGTTACGTTCGAAAGGAACTCCTTGCGCATGTTGTCGATCTCTTCCTTCTTCTGGATATCTTCCTGCAGCTTGTTATTGGCAGTCTTCAGCTCTGAAATCGTTGTCTCGAGAGTATCAGACATCTCATTGATATTAGCACCGAGTTTTGCTATCTCAGTGCGGTCTTTGCCGGTATATTTGGCGCTGAAATCAAGGTGCTTCATGCGGTCTGAAACTGCTGTCAGCTCCAGGATAGGCTTTGTCATGCGCCCTGCGATATACCATGCCGCCAGCACACCTGCGACAGTGCTGATTATTCCTATGAAAACAAA
>JAAZDA010000438.1 GCA_012512995.1 Clostridiales bacterium
CACATATCAGCAGGGAACTCAATATACTCTTCGTTGCAGCCCTGTACCGGAGGTGTTGCCAGAAAGACCACATCAGGGCAGAGATTATATTTGCCCGACTTGCAGAACTCGCACTTGCCGCATGTGATACCCGGTTCCAGACACACTCTGTCCCCGACCTTGAGCGTTGTCACGCCCTCTCCGACTTCTGATACTGTCCCTGCACATTCATGTCCCAGCATAAAATCTTCGTTCAGGTCCACTTCGTAAGACCCGCACTTGCCACTGTGATAATAATGCACATCAGACCCGCATATGCCCACATATTCCAATGAAACAACAACCTTTCCAGGATCCGCTGATGGCATGTCGATTTCCTTTATGATCATGTTATCAAGTCCCCTCATGAATGCTCCACGTTGCTTCTTACCAGCCATTGCTTTATCCTCCTTCAAACTGCAGATTCAGAACCTCATATCACCATCCTTACAATGAATCGTGACAATACAGGTTCGACTATGTTCTTTATTAATCTTATGTCGCCTGCAATTGCCTGATAATAGAATTTTTTGCCTTTCCACATGGATTTTTTGCTCACCTTTATATTGCTCCAGGCGATTGATCATAACAAAACAAACCCCATGACATCTGCCATACACCTGGCAAATTTCATAGGGCTCATGAATCACAATTTCTGTTCTTCTCTTTACGAATAAATAATATTCCTGAGTCTCCTCGTGAAATGACCTGTTCCGTAATCGACGCGCTGCATCATCATGAGAATGACTGTGCGGCTCTCCGGTGCAATCGAGAGGTAAGGCCCAAGCCATCCGTCCCAGCCATACTCGCCGTCTTCGCCGATAGTTCCATTCCTTGATGGATCCTTGAGCACACGCAGGAGGTTTCCATAGGAGAATCCCTCAAGTCCAAGCCAGTTATCCAGTACCTTCTGGCACTGATCACTCAGAGACGCAGATCTCATAAAGCGCATTGTACCGGGGCGAAGTATCTCCCCGGCTCCGCTGCTTCCCTCGTTTGCGAGCATCGTCGAGAAACGCGCCATGTCATCAAGCGTAGAGAACAATCCGGCCCCGCCTGACTCAAACGGATTCGGGCCTCCGTCATTTCTTATCGCCAGATTGTTGCCCAGATAGAGTCCGGGTGTTTTGCCATCCTCCGTGCAATAATACGCCGACGCAAGTCTGTTCTTCTTGCTGTCAGGCACATAAAATCCCGTGTCTTTCATGCCCAGCGGTATAAATAAATTCTCATCAAGAAATTCATGAAAAGGCATGTCAGCCACTTTTTCGATAACAGCTGCGAGGACATCTGCCGACGTGCCGTATTGCCAGTTGCTTCCCGGCTGAAAAGCGAGCGGACAATTACCCATACGTTCAGCGAACTGTTCAGTCGTGAGTGCCTCAGGTGTTCCGAGTTTTGACAACATTTCCTGGAACAGCACATCAGAAGCGTGTTCTGCCTCATTGTCAGTGCCAGGGTAGCATAGTCCTGAAGTCATATTCAGAAGATCTCTTATCAAGACAGGGCGGGCTGTATCCTCAAGCTGCCCTTCCTTGCGGCTTATCACTTTCTGCCTGTGAAATGACGCAAAATAGCGTTCCACTTCATCATACAGATCCAGCTTCCCATCCTGCATCAGCAGCATGGCCGCCGCACTCGTCACGACCTTTGACATGGAATACAGGCGGACTATCGAATCTCTGCGGAACGGAATTCTGTTCTCAACGGACGCATAACCTGAATTCAGGCAGCATATCTCACGACCGTCTCTAAGCAGCACCAGGCTGCAGCCCGCGGTCTCTGACTTCTCGACAGCGCTGTCCATGCACTGCTGCAGCAGCGCAGTTTTCTTCCTTATCACAGAATCATTCATGTTATAGATTTGCTCCTTTCGACCCTTATATCATGGTATAATGATTCTCACTTGATCCACAAAAATTCAAATAATCCGAGCCTTCGCATAAAGTGCTCCGGCATGGAGGTAATCATGATCAATCAGCTTTCCATTCTATCTGAGAACAAAAAGGGTGCCATGAATAAGATCACAAGCATTCTTCGTGAAAACAACATAGATATTATATCTCTTCTTACGAACGACAGCGGCGAGTTCGGAATTGCGAGAATGCTTGTCTCCGATCCCGAATCCGCTATGAAAGCTCTGACAAAAGCAGGATTCCTGGTCCGTAAGGATCGCGTTATCGGTGTATACATGGAAAACAAATGTGGCTCTCTTGATTCGCTTCTTGATGAAATATCAAAGAGCAACATCAACATCGATTACATCTATATTTCATACGACCGCGCAACTGCGGCTCCCATAGCTATCATGCACACCGATGGTTCATCAGAAGTCGAGGAGTGCCTCAGGTATAAAGGCTGTAAGCTGCTGTAAACTCAAAGCCCGGCTTTATTCAGTCCAACAGATCCGCGATATCATATATCAGTTTCTCTGTCTTCTCCCAGCCAAGGCACGGATCTGTGATTGACTTTCCGTAAACTCCGTCACCGATCTTCTGCGCCCCGTCCACAAGATAACTCTCTATCATGAGTCCTTTCACAAGTTTTCTTATGCTGTCTGAGACGTGCATACTGTGGAGGACGTCCTTGGAAATTCTTATCTGCTCAAGACACTTCTTCCCTGAATTCGAATGATTCGTGTCTACTATGATCGCCGGATTCTCAAGTTTTGTCTTCTCATACTGCGCCTGAATTCCGCGCAGATCCTCGTAATGATAATTTGCAATACTGTTCCCGAACTGATCAGTGTGCCCGCGGAGAATCACGTGTGCAAGGGGATTTCCCTGTGTCTGGACTTCCCACCCCCGATATAAGAACTTCTGCGGACTCTGCGCCGCCGAAATAGCATTCATCATTACTGTGACATCACCGCTCGTGGGGTTCTTCATTCCCGCCGGGATGCCAATGCCGCTCGCGACTATCCTGTGCTGCTGGTCCTCGACAGAACGCGCTCCGACAGCGACATAGCTCAGAAGGTCAGACAGATATCTGTGATTCTCAGGATAGAGCATCTCCTCCGCGCAGGTAAAACCTGTCTCCCTCACTACTCTGCTGTGCATCTCGCGGATCGCGATTATGCCGGCGAGCATGTCCTCACCCTTCTCAGGATCAGGCTGATGCAGCATTCCCTTGTAGCCTACGCCCTTGGTGCGCGGTTTATTTGTGTAAACACGCGGGATCATGAAGATCTTGTCCTTCACTTTCTCCTGAACCGCTGCAAGTCGCGTCATATATTCAAGGACAGCATCCTCACGATCAGCGGAGCACGGCCCTATGATCAGAAGGAACCTGTTGTCCTCGCCGCGGAAGATCTTCGCTATCTCTTCATCGCGTTCCGCCTTGATTTTTCTGATATTATCGTCAAGCGGGAACCTTTCCTTAAGCTCCTGCGGTGTCGGTATCTTCCTGATGAACTCCATCTGCATTTCCATGATTATTTTCCTCTGCCCTCTGTCCTTTTTTCTCTTCGAAAGTTCTTGTTGCTAACCGTACCACGTGTTTTGCCAGTCTTCAAGTGGGTTTTTCTCCCCTGTTCCGGTCTTATCAGGCACTCCGCTCCAAAACCTATGAGGTCTTCCCTGCCTTCTTTTATCAGTGCTTCCCTGACAAGTTCGTGATTCTCCGGGCGTCTGTACTGGATAAGGGCACGCTGCATTGCCTTTTCATGAGGGTTCCTGGCGACATATACCCTGTTCATCGTGCGAGGATCAAGCTCTGTGTAATACATGCATGTCGAAACAGTTCCCGGCGTCGGATAGAAGTCCTGCACCTGATCCGGGTCGAGATGATTCTTATGAAGGTATTCCGCAAGAGCGATCGCATCCGCAAGTGTGCTTCCCGGATGCGATGACATCAGGTATGGCACGACATATTGTTTCAAATGAAGTTCGTTGTTGATACTATCAAACTCCTTCACGAATGCGTCATATACCTTTGCCTCAGGCTTCCCCATTTCCTTAAGAACATTGTCCGAAATATGTTCCGGTGCAACGCGCAGCTGCCCGCTCACATGGTATTTACACAGCTCGCGCAGGAACTTTCTGTCGTGGTCTGCCAGCAGATAATCGAAGCGGAATCCTGATCTCACAAATACCTTCTTCACGCCCGGCAATTCCCTGAGTTCACGCAGGATCGCGAGATAATCACTGTGATCGACCTCAAGATTCCTGCATGGGTGCGGAAAAAGACACTGTCTGTCCTTACAGGCGCCGAACTTCATTTGTTTTGCGCATGCCGGCTTCCTGAATTCGGCTGTCGGGCCGCCTACGTCATATATGTAGCCCTTGAAGTCCGGCTCTTTGATCATCTGTCTCGCCTCGGCAATTATGGACTCGTGGCTCCTTGCCTGCACGATCCGACCCTCATGGAAAGTCAGCGCACAGAAGTTGCATCCGCCAAAACATCCTCTGTTCGAGGTCAACGAGAACCTGATGTCTCCGAACGCCGGAATACCACCGTCCTTATCGTACACAGTGTGACTCCGCCTCGCATACGGAAGAGTATAGACATCGTCCATTTCCTGCATTGTCAGAGGTTTTGACGGAGGATTCTGGACGACAAATGTTTTGCCGTCGTAAGCCTCGTACATTCGTTTTGCCTGGAACGGATCCGTGTTCTCGTACTGTATGCGGACACTTTCCGCATATTTGCGTTTATCAGAAATTATCTCCTCGAAATCCGGCAGTCTTATTGCGTCGTAGATATCGTCCTCGTTGCGTGTCTTGACTACAGTCCCATCTATATATGTGACGTCCCGCACCTCGATGCCGCTTGCGAGCGCGTCCGCGATCTCGACCACGCTGTGCTCACCCATGCCGTAAGAAATGATGTCCGCACCTGACTCGAGCAGGATCGATCGTCTTACTTTGTCCGACCAGTAATCATAATGAGCCAGGCGGCGGAGGCTGGCCTCGATCCCGCCGATAATGATCGGTGTGTGTTTATATGTTTTCCTTATGAGATTGCAATATACGATCACTGCTCTGTCCGGGCGCCTGCCCATCTGTCCGCCGGGGCTGTATGCGTCTGTCCCCCTGTGCCTCTTCGCTACTGTATAGTGATTGACAAGAGAGTCCATGTTACCCGCTGATACCATGAATCCCAGGCGCGGCTCTCCGAACACATCTATACTCGCAGGGTCGTTCCAGTCCGGCTGGCAGATGATGCCGACGTGATACCCCGCAGCCTGCAGAACTCTCGTGATTATCGCCATGCCAAAACTCGGGTGATCAACATACGCATCACCGCAGACATAGACGAAGTCCATCTGAGAAAGGCCCTCATCGATCATTTCCTTTTTTGTTACAGGCAGAAAACCGTCAGCCATACAGTTAATCCTTTCTTGTGAAACGCTTTTGCTCTGAATCATTATACATCCTATGCATGCGACAATACCTGAATTTTGGGTATCTGCGATTGCATTCCACACGGTTATAATGTGTAAGAATAAGTTCTGACATTTCAGCAGTAAAGGCAGAATATTAATCTCTCTGCCATGGAGGAAGCAATGACAACAGGAATCGTTCTCGAGGGCGGTGCTATGCGCGGCATGTATACCGCAGGCGTTCTCGATGTGATCATGGAAAACAAGTTGGAGTTTGACTACGCAGTCGGCGTTTCAGCCGGTGCGACCTTCGGATGTAACCTTGTATCGAGACAGATAGGCCGCACAATACGCTACAACATTCGCTTTGCCAAAGACCCGCGATATGGAAGCTTCCGCTCACTGATAAAGACCGGGGATTTCTACGGTGCTGATTTTTGCTATCGAACGCTTCCTGAAAAACTTGATGTCTTTGATACTGACGCCATCGAATCAAACCCTCTTAAGTTCTACGTTGTTACCACTGATATTGATACCGGATTGCCCTGTTATCACAAGCTCGTCAATGGAAAGCATAATGACCTCGACTGGACGAGAGCCTCAGCCTCAATGCCTGTTTTCTCACGTCCTGTTGAACTCGAAGGAAAAAGGATGCTCGACGGCGGCATGTCTGACGCTATTCCTGTTCATTTTATGGAACAGCTGGGAGCAGATAAGATCGTTGTCGTTCTCACACAGCCACGCGAATATCTCAAGCCCGGAGATGATCTTAAGCGTACCATAAAATTTCTCAGCCACAAATACCCGAAACTTGCAGAAACAATGGAAAAGCGCCCCGCTGTTTACAACGAGACGCTTGCATACATTGCTTATAAAGAAAAGAAAGGTGAACTGTTTGTGATCCGTCCTCCGAAAAAACTCGAGATCGGCAAGATTGAACATGATCCGGAAAAAATGGAAGAAGTCTACCGTATTGGCCGTGATGAGACGATGCGACGCCTTGATGATCTGAAATCATATCTTGAACAGTAACCCGGCCGTCCGCCCTTGTGAGGTCATATCACTCCCTGGCTTCATTTGCTTCGCTTGATGATTCACGAAGCAG
>JAAZDA010000439.1 GCA_012512995.1 Clostridiales bacterium
AAGCAATATCAGCATCTGACGACAGAGATTACGCAGTAATGGCATCAAAACTCGCCGATGATATGGATACAGAGCTCAAGGGAAAATATCCGGAAGGAATATACCACGTCGAGGATATTCAGGATCTGGCTGAGAGAGCACTCATGTCTCACGGTCTTTACAATGCTGCCAAGGCATTTATCCGTTATCGCGCTATTCACGAGAATGTCCGTTCCATCCGTTCCGCAAAGGATTTCTGCGAGCAGACAGTAAGCGGATACACAGGCGAGCCTGATTCAACTGAATTCCTTGATCCGGGAGTAGAGGATGTAGACACATCGACAAGCAAGAACTGGCATGTCAAACAGAACGCTTCCGTTTCATACTCGATCGGCGCTATGATCCTCAATAATTCCGAGCGTATCTGCAAAGCTCACTGGCTCTCCAAATTCTATGACAAGGAAATCGTAGATCTGTATAAGAGCGGTGCTATCCACATTCATGACCTTGGCATGCTGTCAGGATACTGTGCAGGATGGGATCTCAAGAAGCTCATCCGCGAAGGCCTCGGCGGTGTACCGGGCAAGATCTCTTCAGCACCGGCAAAACACCTGAGTGCCCTTACCATACAAATGGTCAACTTCCTTGGAGTTCTTCAGAACGAATGGGCAGGAGCCCAGGCATTCAGCTCCTTTGATACTTATCTTGCTCCTTTCGTCAAAACTGATGATCTCAGTTATAACGATGTCAAGCAGGCGGTGCAGAGCTTTGTATACGGCGTGAATATGCCTTCAAGATGGGGCACACAGGCACCATTCTCAAACATAACACTTGACTGGACATGCCCGGATGATCTCAAGAATGTCCCTGCAATAGTCGGCGGTAAAGAAATGGATTTCACATACGGCGACTGCAGCAGGGAAATGGATATGGTCAACAAGGCCTTCATCGAAGTAATGTTCGAGGGCGATTACAATGGACGCGGCTTTGCATATCCCATACCGACATACAGCATAACAAAAGACTTTGACTGGTCAGCTACTGAGAACAACAAGCTTCTGTTCGAGATGGCGGCAAAGTACGGGACTCCTTATTTTTCAAACTACATCAACAGCGACATGAAGCCTTCTGATGTCCGCTCAATGTGCTGCAGACTCCGTCTGGATCTTCGTGAGCTGAGAAAGCAGAACGGCGGCAACTTCGGCGCCGGCGAGAATACCGGTTCAATCGGTGTTGTTACCATAAATATCCCGAGGATAGCTTATCTTGCAAAGAATGAGGATGATTTCTTCAGGCGTCTCGAGAACATAATGGATATTTCAGCAAGATCGCTTGATATCAAGAGAAAGGTCATCAACAAGTACCTTGATATGGGACTTTATCCTTATACAAAACGCTATCTGCCGCAGGGCTTTGTCAATCACTTCTCAACAATAGGTCTTGTCGGAATGAATGAAGCGTGCCTCAATGCTCAGTGGGTGGGCAAAGATCTTACGAATCCGGACGCGGCTGAGTGGACCGCCAAGGTACTTGATTTCATGCGCGACAAGCTCCGCGATTATCAGGAGAAATACGGCAACCTCTTCAACCTTGAGGCAACTCCTGCAGAGTCAACAGCATACCGTCTGGCAAAACATGACAGAGAGCTTTATCCTGACATCATCACGGCAGGAAAGCCGGGAGAAACACCGTATTACACGAACTCTTCGCACCTTCCTGTCAGCTTCACATCGGATGTTTTTGATGCGCTCGATATACAGGACAAACTTCAGACCAAGTATACATCCGGAACAGTTTTCCATTGCTTCCTTGGTGAGAAACTGCCTGATTACAAAGCAGCAATGCAGCTTGTAAGGACGGTCGCTGAGAATTATAAGCTTCCTTATTTCACACTCAGTCCTGTGTATTCTGTCTGTGAGAATCATGGATATCTCGCAGGAGAACAGGAAAAATGTCCTATCTGCGGTGAGAGAACTGAAGTTTATTCGAGAATTACAGGATATTATCGCCCTGTCAGTAACTGGAACGATGGCAAGATGCAGGAATACAGAGACCGCAGATCATATGATATAGGCGGAAGCTATTCTGCTGCGAAGCAGGCGTTCCTCAAGTCAAAACATGAGTCGGGCGATAGCCATGCAGCTCAGCCGGCAGACGTAAAAGAGGCCAGTGAAAAAGCAGAGGCTATGGATTCTGCTGTGAAAGCGGCAACAGTACAGAACAGCGATGAGGTAATGCTCTTCACGACACCTACATGCCCTAACTGCAGGATGATAAAAGCGCGCGGCGTATTGCACGACTATACAGAAATAGATGCGACCGATGATCAGAACAGGGATCTCGTTGAAAAGTTCGGAATAACATCAGCACCTACACTTGTGACAATTCATGACGGCAAAGTCAGGAAATATGAAAATGCCAGCCAGATCATCGGCTATGCAAAGGCGAACTGACAATTTATGGTAATACATGGACTGAATAAGCTCACGCTCCTTGATTATCCGGAGCATACAGCGTGTACATTATTTTGCGGGCAGTGTAACTTTCGCTGCCCGTTTTGTCAGAACAGCTCGCTTGTCCTGAATCCGGACAGCGAACCGGTGATTCCGTGGGAGACTGTAGAAGCCTTTCTTGTAAAGAGGAAGGGATTTCTTACAGGTGTCTGTATAAGCGGCGGCGAGCCTACGCTTCAGCCTGACCTTAAGAATACGATAATCAGGATCAAAGAGCTGGGATATAAAGTAAAGCTTGACACAAACGGTTATATGCCTGATGTGCTGGAAGAATTAATTTATGAAAAACTCCTCGATATGGTCGCGATGGATATCAAGTCCTCAAGAGAGAGCTATGCGAGAGCATCAGGAATTCCGTTGATAGATGTGAGCAGGATAGAAAAATCAGTATCGCTCATAATGAGCAGCGGTATTACATATGAGTTCCGCACAACTATGGTACAGGGACTTCAGACAGATGAAGACATGAGAAGTATCGGTGTCTGGCTCCGCGGAGCAAAGCGGTATTACCTGCAGCACTACGAAGACAGTGATCTTGTGATGGACAGGTCGATGAAGGGCTTTTCCAAAGACGGGATGGAACATGCGGCGGAGATCGTGAGGGGCGATGTACCAAGTGTGAAACTCAGGGGCATTTGAGACCGAAGCCAGCGTAAGTCTGGCTGCGGAAAGCCGTTTTCACCTGACATCAAAAATGTGGGATTTCTGCCTGTACAAGCAGAAATCCCACATTTAGCATATCGGTAGTATATTTCTATGACATAACTCAGTCGACCGTGTCGAGTATTTCCAGGCTGTGTTCCTCATTCATCTGATCGCACATATCCAGGAACTTGTCGAGCGGAACACCGTTCAGCTGTTTGTTGCCTCTGATATTGATCGAGACTGTATGTTCCTCAGCTTCCTTGTCGCCAAGGACAAGGATGTAAGGATCCTTGTAGTTCTTGAATGCCTTGATTTTTGTCTTCATGTTGTCATCGTCGTAATTGGCTTCGACACGGAGACCATTTTTGCGGCAAAGGTCAGCCACATGTTTTGCATATTCGTTGTGCTCAGCTCTGATCGGTACGATACCGATCTGATAAGGGCACATCCAGAACGGGAATTCTCCCTTGAAGTTCTCTGTGATGATACCGATGAAACGCTCGAAGGAACCAAAGATAGCCCTGTGGATCATGACAGGCTGCTTCTGTGTGCCGTCAGCCGCTGTGTACTTCATATCAAAGTTGAGAGGAAGCTGGAAGTCGAGCTGAATGGTACCCATCTGCCATTCTCTTCCGAGAGCGTCCTTCATCTTGAGGTCGATCTTGGGACCATAGAATGCGCCGTCTCCCTCATTTACTTCAAAACCGCCTTCGCCGTACTGATTAACGAGAATCTTCTTGAGGTCTTCCTCTGCCTTGTTCCATGAGTTAATATCGCCCATGAAGTCAGCAGGTCTCGTTGAAAGCTCAGCGCCGTATGTGAGCCCGAAGGTGCTGTAGATTTCATCCGCGATCTTCATGATATCAGCGATCTCAGGTGCGATCTGATCCTCGGTCACGAGAGTGTGAGCATCGTCCTGACGGAATTCCTGCACTCTGAAGAGCCCGTTGAGCTCGCCGGACTTCTCTTTTCTGTGGATGACATCGACCTGATTGTAGCGGAGCGGCAGGTCTTTATATGATCTTGATTTTGTCTGATATACCTTTATTGCATTGGGGCAGTTCATGGGCTTCAGCGCCATTACATCAGCATCATCTTCAGCCGGCAGAATGAACATGCCATCCTGATAGTGTGCCCAGTGACCCGAAGTTACCCAAAGCTCCTTCTTGGAAAGCACAGGTCCTGAAACTTCCTGATAGCCGTGCTCATCGTGTATATTTCTCCAGAAATCAAGAAGCGCGTTATACATCTTCCAGCCCCTCGGAAGCCAGTAAGCCATACCCGGAGCTGAAGGCTCGAAGTGGAAGAGCTCGAGTTGTTTGCCGATGACCTTGTGGTCGCGCTCTTTGGCTTCGCGGATAAGATCCTTGTGTGCCTTGAGCTGTGCTTTGTCAGGGAAAGCATATGCATAGACTCTTGTCATGCTGTCCTTGTGTTCGTCACCTCTCCAATAAGAACCTGAAACGCTGCGGAGTTCGAAAGCCGAGCTCATCAGTTCCTGAGAGTTCTCCACGTGAGGCCCTCTGCAGAGGTCAACATAATCGTCGCCTGTATAATATATGGAAATCTTCTCGTCAGCCGGAAAATCCTCGATAAGCTCTGTCTTGAACTTCTGATTCTTGAATATATCGAGAGCTTCCTGTCTTGAAACTTCTTTCCTTGTCCAGTTTTCTTTTCTCTTCAGGATCTCGTGCATCTTGTTCTCGATACCTTTGAGATCTGACTCCTGAATGCTCTTGCCTTCAGGCAAAACAAAATCGTAGTAGAAACCGTCTTCGATCTGCGGACCTATCGCGTATTGAACGTCCTTGCCGTAAATCTCGATGACTGCCTTCGCAAGAATGTGAGAGAGCGAATGGCGATAAACCTGTAAAAACTCTTCCTGTTCCATAAATTGTATTTCTCCTTTTCCCGGGTGAGGGTCTTGCCACGACCGGTGACAGCCCTTGTGCCGCTCTATGGATGCGGGAACATCCAAAAGGCGGATCTGCAGTTTCACTGCGCGTTGGGATAAAAATAATCTTATAACCTGGCTTCGGAATTGTAAAGACCGGCGGAACCTGCCTTATTCTGTAGGAGCATCCCCGGTGACGTTGCTTTCCGGGAACTCGATCTCCATCTGTGTTCCGTTTCCGAGCTTGCTCTTTACGTTAATTTTGGCATTGCAGAGCATGGCGCTGTGCTTGACGATTGAAAGACCAAGACCTGTGCCGCCTGTCTCACGGGAATGGCTCTTATCCACACGGTAGAATCT
>JAAZDA010000440.1 GCA_012512995.1 Clostridiales bacterium
GCTCAAGAAGCTACTGAAGAAGATAAAGAATAAAAAACCCCTCGACAAGTCCCAGCACAAGACCCAGCCCCTTATCGAGCCAGTTTACGATCGGTAGTTTTGCTATAATGTTTATTGCGCTGAAAAAGAGATGGAATATTTTATAAAGGAAAACGACCAGTGCCAGCATGACAAGTCCTGAAATGAGACCGCCAAGATGCGCATTGAGAAACGCCTGCACTGCCTCTGACAGAAAATACAGGCAGGCTGCCGCAGCTGCTAGCGAAAACACCGATGATAAAGTATGTGCCGCGCCCTTTTTAAAGCCACTTGTCATAAATGACATCATAACGGCGACGAATACCAATATAAGAAGGATCACGTAAAAATCAATCATAGTTTATGTTCTTTTCTGTAATGTGCCCTGTTCAGCAACAACATGTTTACTTCAGAATCATAGTCTTGATACTGCTCTTTGTGACAAGCGTCAGCCTGTTCGCCGATGTCGATGGCAAAACCAGACTCACCGCGTCTCCCATGCTCCCGGAATATTGAAGAGTACCGTTTACTGAATAGAGCATCATGCTTTGTCCATCATCTATTACCACTCTGTCCCCGAAAAACTGAACAGACGTGTAATCCATTGTGAAAGGAATGCTTCCGACCTCTTTGCCTGATGCATTGTAAATATCGAGCGTGTATGCCTCTTCTCCTGCAGGATCAGCAAATAAAAGGGCAACATAGCTGTCACTGCTCCATACTCCCTCCAGATCAGACGTATAGAATATATTTGTGCCACTTGCCGGCTTTTCTTCTCCGGAATAGAAAGTTGTTCTTGTATCAGATACCGAAACAGCGACATTATTGGACAGAAATCTCACATAAGGCACTACTTCGCCTTCGTAATCATAACCCGCGACGAGCCTGTCCGTCTCGCTCTGCCCTACTGCTCCGAAATTATAGAAGGCGACACTTGTTTTGACTGAAGTCGATTCGACAGTCAATTGAGAGCAACACATAAGAGTGCCGTCAGGCGAGAGCGTGACTGCCAGGGGGTAGCCGCTCTGTTCCATCGTGCGCTTGACATAAGCTATGGTGTTCCCCTGGATATCAAAGATATAGATCCAGGTCGTGTCTGAATCTTCAAGCACCGCTGCCACTTCACCATTAGAAGCAACTGAAATAGCACGCAGCGGCATATTAGTTGCGATTGTTCCTGTTTCGCCTTCGGTAGCGTTGAGGACGTGAACAGTACTTCCCTCATAATCACCGATGGCTGCAATATTGCCGCATACAGACACGACCGGCTGTTGCATTTCATATGATATTGACCACAGCGTACTGCCGCTCTGATTCATGCAGCTGGCGCCGTCTTTACTGTAGATGAGAATATTATTGCCCAGATTCAGACATGTCGCAGCACTGGGGATCGATACATTAGTCACCTCACGAAATTCCGAGCCACTGTAGACCCTCTCACTCTGCTGCTGAACTATAAAAACAATAACTGCAGCCATAACGCATGTGAACACTGCGATCCGGAGCAAAAGGCTCATTTTCTGTCTGCGCGTCATTTTGCGCCGACGAGCTTCTCCTGCTGGCTTGGATCTGTCATTACCGCCACCGCCATCATAAGAACCATCTTCAATTTGTTCGTCGTATTCCCTGTCCTGATCATCATTATTGTCGCGATCAGGCCCGCGATCGGGAACATGAAATTTTACAACTGCCATACATTATCCCCGTATTCCATGCGGTGATGCAGGTAAGACCACTGTTCCTGATTTACCTGTTGTAGAAGCGATATTCGGTCACAGAATCATAGTCTTCACCGGCACCGAATATTGGATGAACGAAATTTTCATGATTGACACTGTCCGGAAAATACTGTGTCTCAAGACAGAATGCATCGCGCGGCACATAGTCCTTGCCACCCTTGCCGTTCTTCTCTTTCATGAAATTGCCCGAATAGAATTGGACTCCCGGCAGTGTGGTATAAACATCCACTGCGCGTCCCGACTTCGGATCATATGCCGACGCCGCTTGTTTTAACGAGCCATCGCCGTTCCATCCGCGGATCACGAAATTGTGGTCAAAACCTCCTACAAGGTGAAGCTGCTCGAAGTCCGCATTTATATCCTGTCCTATAGGTTTTGCCGCGCGGAAATCGAGGGGCGTTCCCTCTACCGGTGCAATCTCGCCTGTCGGAATAGAATCCGGTCTGTCTGGACAATAACTGTCCGCGAACAGCTGCAGGATCTGGTCTTCCATCTTTCCTGACGATTCACCGGCAAGATTATAATACGCATGATTCGTCATATTGAAGAGTGTCTTCTTATCAGACGTGCAGTGATAATGAAGTCTCACTCCGCCTGCGTCTGTGACTGTGAAGGTTATCTGCATCAGGCGTTTCCCCGGCAGACCATACTCTCCGTCTTCAAGACTCAGCGAAAACTTCACACCCTCACCAAGGATCTCAGCATCCCAGAATTTCTTGTGACTGCCCCCGGTGAAATCAGTATGTAGGTTGTTATCATTCTCATTTACTGCCATATGATATGTTTTGCCGTCGATAGTGAGTTTTGCACCGGCAATTCTGTTGGCGCTGGGTCCTATCGTAGCCCCGAGAAAACATGAATTATCCGTATAGCCGCTGACATCCCCATAGCCTGCGACGACATCCGCCTTGTTCCCGTCCCTGTCCGGCACTGTAATTCCTTCAAGACACGCTCCGAAATCCGTGACCTTCAGAGTTATTCCCGCATTTTCTATCAGGAAAAGATTAGCCTTTCGTCCACCGGCCTCACCAAAATCAACCTTTGTTACGCTCATGTTTACCCCCTTATAATTCAGATTTCCGTTCTACCGTCGAGCGCCCTGAGAAGCGTGACCTCGTCAATATTCTCAAGGTCTCCGCCCACTGGTACGCCGCTCGCTATTCTCGTCACTTTGATTCCAAGGGGCTTGATGAGTCTGCCTATGTACATGGCAGTCGTCTCCCCTTCGAGACTGGAATTTGTGGCGATAATTACCTCTTTGACTTCATCAGACTTGAGCCGCTCCATGAGCTCTCCGAGTCTTATGTCACCGGGTCCTATGCCAAGCATGGGCGATATTGCTCCATGCAAAACATGATA
>JAAZDA010000441.1 GCA_012512995.1 Clostridiales bacterium
CGTCATGTCCGTCCTCACGCTCAAATTCTGCGCTTCCGCCCTGAACAAAAAGCACCTTCGGCAGAAGTCCCATAAGTGCAAGATTAGTGACAGTCTTACCACAGCCAGATTCGCCTACGACTCCGACTATCTCACCGGCACAGATATCCATGCTTATCCTGTCGACTGCCGTGTACACTTGTTTTGACTCATGAATACCGATCGTGAGGTCTTTTATTCTCATGATAGGCCGTGCCTTGATCGTGTCGAAGTCTCCCGACCCAGCTTTTACAAGTTCCATATCTGATGCCTCATAATTGTATTGACATTGCGTACTTATTGCCGATTATATTCCTTTGGCGCCCGCGATACCAGTGAAAGCACCACCACTTTTGCTTTATACCCCCGACCTGGGTTACAATTGAATCAATATCTTGTAACTGTAGTCAGCAAATCATCAAAATATGGAGGTCAATATGCAGTACAAACAGTCAGGGCGACCTGGCCGCGAACAAAGCCAGGAAATCAACCACAAATCAGACAGGGAAGCTGTTCTTGTTTCTCGTTTCGAATTTCGCAGTGTCTTGCCGGAAGAAGCCGCCGAAGTGGCGGCAATCGAGAAAATATGTTTTCCTCCGAATGAGGCGTGTTCCTCAGTGCATATGACAGAGCGTACTGTACAATGCCCTTCTCTCTTCCTCGTAGCTGCAGACCGCAGCAGCGGTGAGATTGCCGGCTATATGAACGGTATCGCCACCGATGAGCAGAACCTGCGAGATGAGTTTTTTACTGATATTTCACTGCATGATCCTGAAGGTTCCAACGTAATGATCCTCGGGATCAGTGTCCTTCCTGAGTACAGGCGGCATGGTCTTGCGACATCACTTGTCAGAACATATGCTTCCAGGGAACGCAGCAAGGGTCGCAACAAACTTGTTTTGACATGTCTTGATTCGAGAGTCGCAATGTACAAAGGTATGGGCTGGCGCGATCTTGGCGCTTCAGAATCGAACTGGGGCGGCGAAGAATGGCACGAAATGAATTACCGGCTGGCATAAAGGGACGTCTGTGGTAAAATAATCTCTGTCAATACAATCATACAGATCATGAATAATTCGAGGTGCGCAAAAAGATGATCAATAACGAGTATCCAAAGGCAAAACGACTGGGTGACAGATCAGTCCGCCGCGCCATAAGCGAGGGGCGTTATCCTTACCTTTTTGCGCTCCAGAGTTTTCTTCCTGACTATGATCAGCTGGCAAAGATCCCGCTTGGTGTGCATGACATTCCTCTCGATATGATAGCGGGCACGGTTACGGCGGGCCGCCAGAATGCCTTCTCTTATGACTTCAGGCCCGTGCTTGGTACCGAAACAGAGTTCTCCGTAAAATGGAACAATCTTTTCGATTCCCAGGACGAAGTCGGAATCCGCGATCCCATCAAAGTATATGAATACATGAACCGCTTCTATGTCCAGGAGGGCAACAAGCGTGTATCAGTCATGGTCTATCTGGACGGCGTATCGATCGCAGCTGATGTAAGCCGCGTCATGCCACGCCGCACAGGTGAAAAAGAAGTAAACATATACTTTGAATACATAGACTTTTATAATGTGACAAGCCAGTTTGAGATCACTTTTACGGAAGAAGGCCGCTACGCAAAACTTGCCGATCTCTATGGGCAGAATCTGACTGAGAGATGGCCTGATCATGCCCTCGAACAGCTCCGCACTGACTTTCATGCTTTTCAGGAAGCAATGGCTGCAAAGAGCGGCAATAATCTTGGGATCAGCACTAATGGCAATAATCTCGACATCACCAGCGGCGATGCTTTTCTCAAATATCTCAGCGTGTATCCGCCTGATACGATTGCGCATGACAGCAAGGCTCAGGTGGCCAAAAATGTCGCTGCAATATGGAACGAGATCCTGACGACAAACTCTGATTCCATTGTTGTGATTGAAGACGCTGATGAGCATGTCACGAAGAAATCAGGCGGCATCCTGTCCGCTCTCACACCAGTCAAAACATACACACCTGAGGATCCTCTAAAGGTCTCTTTCATATATTCCAAAAATCCCAAGAACTCTTCATGGACATATGCTCATGAACTTGGCCGGAGCGAAGTTGAACAGAACTATGACGGAATAGTGCGCACCACATGTTTTGACGACAGAGGAATTGACGCTGAAATTGACGCGGCATTTGCGGAGGCGGCTGCCGCGCACTGTGATGTTGTTTTTACAACTGCTCCCGGTCTCATGGAGGCCTCGCTCCGCGCGGCTGTACTTCACCCTGAAATGAAGATCCTGAACTGCTCCATCAACCTCTCAAGCAGCGCCGTACGAACATATTACGCGCGTATGTATGAAGCCAAGTACCTTATGGGATCACTCGCGGCATCTCTTGCGGATGACCACAGGATCGGATATCTTGCCGACTATCCTATATACGGCACGATAGCGAACATCAATGCTTTTGCCATCGGTGCGGCAATGATGGACCCCAGGTGCAAAATCGTTCTCAAATGGTCGGGCGTCAGGGATTCCCATTGGGATGAAGAATTCAATGATGAAGGGATCAAAATGATATCCGGTCCCGACTACATAAGAC
>JAAZDA010000442.1 GCA_012512995.1 Clostridiales bacterium
AACATTTACTTTTCACGGGGGAGAGCCGCTTCTTGCAGGAACAGATTTTTACCGAAAGGCCCTCCCAAAAATAGCAGAAGGGCTTCCCCATCTCTCTCCCGAGTTTGCTATGCAGACAAATCTCTGGCTCATGAACGACGAACTCGCAGAAATTCTAGCCGAATATCATGTCCCGCTCGGCTCATCCATCGACGGACCGAAGGTACTCACTGACTACCAGCGTGGAGAGGGTTATTTTGAACGCTGCCTCGAGGGTTACAAAATAGCAGTCAGGCATGGACTTTTAGTCAGATTTATCTGTACTTTCACAAACTCATCCGTGAAACAGAAAGAAGAGATCGTGAACTTCTTCAAAGAACAAGGGTGGGTCATGAAACTTCATCCGGCTCTTCCTTCATTGAAAGGTGACAATCCAAATGCATGGACACTTGCTCCGGATGAATATGGTGATCTTCTTGTTTATCTTCTGGACGAGGCAATTTCTCACGTAGACGACTTTGAGATAATGAACATCAACGACCTGTGCCGATGTGTGTTCACCAGAAGCGGCAGCGTCTGTACATATGCTGATTGTATGGGAACGACCTTTGCCATCGGACCCGGCGGAGAAATTTATCCCTGTTATCGGTTCATTGGAATGCCTGAGTGGGTGATGGGGCATGTCAGGGATGCGCCGTCGATCGAAACACTGATGAATAGCCACGCAGGAAAACGGATGCTTGCATTCAAAGATTATGTAGACACAGCATGCAAAGACTGCGCCCATCTCGCTTACTGCAGAGGAGGGTGCCCATATAATGCGATCGCTCCCACAGGCGGTTCACTCGAGGGAGTCGATCCGCATTGTGCAGCATATAAACGAATCTTCGATGAAATATCCACCAGGATGACGGAAGAAATGAATGCGGCCCCGTCAATGAGCAGAGTGTCAAGAATAAAGAGACCGCAAAAACCCGGCGTGATGAAACTCATCCGAAAAATAGTTGAAGAATAAATTTTTCTTATTTTAGATAAGTCTTTCCCGAAGCCGTCGTAATTCAATATCGGAGTACCTAAGAGTCAGCATAAGAATATTTTTGAGCTGGCGTGTTTTATTATCGAATTCCCGCATTGCCAGAAGAGCGTCATTCTGGGTTTCACTGACAGTTACCATCTTAATCAGTTCAGGAAGAACCGGATGTAACTCATCAAGACACTTCATGAGTTCGTCATGATTGTAAATATCATATCCCTCCAGCCCGCTCAGATGGATCCCAGCCTGTTCGAACTCTGTAGCATTATCCGTAAAATCTCTTGTATAAACCGCCCGTTCCTCTGCCGTCATCGGATTCTCATGAATGGAATAAATTTTTGTGAGCAGGGCACCCATACATTTTACATGTCTGTTATATCCCTCTCTGGAGGTATCAAGCAGCATTGATAAATCAGTTTCTTTCTTTGACCGAAGATTGGATAAACTATAGATCACCGTACCTGTCGTGATTCCAGACCCCAGGGCCAAAAACATTTCAGTCCACCAGGAAATCCCAAAATAGAAGAGTATTCCAGAAAGAGAAAATAACAAAACAATAAGAATAATCAGAAGGTATCCCCATGTTCCGATGCGTGAATCTGTTAATCTTGATTTAATTTTTTTCGAGGGCATTGTGATAGTCAATGATATTGCTTTGACCTGACTAAAAGATAACTGAGAGGATACTATTTATGACTATGATAATGATTTCACAAAAAAATAATTTTAGTATAATTTTTTTTTCGAATCTGCCAACATAAACTGGAGACCATTTTATCTTTATTATGATTCGTTAGTGAAATACATGAAGAACTCATTGCTCAT
>JAAZDA010000443.1 GCA_012512995.1 Clostridiales bacterium
AGAGGGGTCATTAGCACATAATGGTGTTCTGTTCCTGGATGAACTTGCTGAATTCAACCGAAGTACTTTAGATTCTCTCAGGCAGCCGATGGAGGATAAACATGTAACGATATCAAGAGTAAATGGAACAAACTGTTATCCCGCAAATTTTATGTTCGTAGCTGCAATGAATCCGTGCCCATGTGGCTATTATCCGAGTAGCAGGTGTAAATGCACAGACTATGAAATAGCACATTATCGCAGTAAAATATCCGGTCCGATTCTTGATCGGATAGATATTCAAAAGGATGTCAGGAGTGTTGATTATTTTGATCTTACAAGAGAAACGGCGGCGCCATCTTCAGCAGAATTGAGAAAAAGAGTTGAAAAGGCCAGAAAAATCCAACAAGAAAGATTTACAGACTGTGAGGGAATTAACTGTAATTCACAGATGACATCGGCATTGGTTCAGAATTATTGCCAACTGGACAACGAGAGCACTGGAATATTAAGGGAAGCAAGCCAGAGAAATGGGTTCAGTGCAAGAACCATACATAAGCTGCTAAAAGTGGCCAGAACATCAGCTGATTTAGATGACGTGGAAAACATCAGGACGGACGATATTAAAAGAGTCCTTCGATGCAGGGATCTTGATCGAAGCAACAGGAATATGTATACGGTTGGAGGAGAGCAATGAAATCAGAAGAAGTACATTCACGGGATGAATACGATGAGATCATGTATTGTTTGTGGCTTACCGGAGTGCCTTCAGTCGGTCACATAAGTCAGAATAAACTGATTCAAAATTTTGGATCCGCAAAATCAGTATATAACGCTGGCGAAGAGGAACTAAATAATGCTAATTGTCTTAACAGGACTCAAGTGGCTGCCATTGTCGAGGCAAGAGATACCGCAAAAGCAAATCAATTGATAGAGGAATGTGAGAAAAAGAAAATTGGGATCATGACATATTTTGATGACAGATTTCCGAGCGACATGAGTATGGTTTATGACTTTCCAATTATATTGTTCTACAGAGGAAGTAGAAGGGTGTCACTTAAGGGCACAGGGATTATAGGAGCTAGGCGCTGTACAGTTACAGGGAAGGAGACAGCAATAAAGCTCGCTATGGAAAGTGTTCAAAATGGGCAAAATGTAATCAGCGGAATGGCAAAAGGAATTGATTCATATGCACATACTGCGGCAATAAAGAACGGAGGATATACAGTGGCGGTTCTTGGATGTGGGGCAGATATGTGTTATCCGGCGGAGCATATAGGTCTTATGGAGAGCATTATTGAAACAGGACTTGTTTTGACGGAATATGCACCTGGATCGCGCCCACAGAAATATAGTTTTCCGCAAAGAAACCGCATAATTGCTGGGCTCTCGGAAGTGTTATATGTAATCGACGCTGGAAGAAACAGTGGGACAGACAGCACTTGCTTATTTGCAAGGAAATATGAGAGAAGAATTATAAGAGTGAATGATGGTGTGGGGAGTCAGGAGGCAGGAATGACTATTGGTGTCAATGTCTACGATAACAGGAAGACTGCTCGTATGTGACATATGTTATATCGATAAAGTTGAAGCATACGTCCTTTTTTATAGTGTTTCATATTAATCCTGAATTATTCATCAGTTAATTCCTGACGGTGCCCTGCACCGCACAGTTACTGCACTTTATCAACTTAACTGCTTTCATCTGATAAGTGAGCATTTTGCATAGAAAAAGAGCTCCTCACCTGTTAGAATTATAAGCGACTAAACTAACAAAACAACAGAAGGAAGTGCCCTTATGTCTAGTTTATCTACTGTCGCTCCCCAAAGCAATAAGTCTTTGAAATTTAATTTTTCCGGAGGCGATATTTCTTCCGATGGAGGTCTGCTCCTGCTGAAGGAAT
>JAAZDA010000444.1 GCA_012512995.1 Clostridiales bacterium
GTATTACAATAACATTTTTATCCTTCGTCATACCTGCCGCCTGGTTGGCCGCCAGAATGATATTCTTATTATTGGGAAGCAGGAAGATCGTGTTGCATCTCAGTTTTCCGATTGCCTCAAGCATATCCTCAGTGCTGGGATTCATTGTCTGGCCGCCAGTAATGACATAATCAACACCAAGACCTTTGAATATCTCTTCAAGACCACTTCCGGCACACACTGCAATAAATCCGACTTCGCTGAACTGTTCTTTCTTATCCTCATCAGCAGCAGGCGCCTGTGCATTATTTCCTGTCATGGTAAACAGTGTTTCCTGATGCTCAAGACGCATGTTGTCGATCTTCATGTTTGACAGCTGTCCATACATAAGCGCACGCTGTATTGCTATACCGGGATCGTTCGTATGAACATGCACCTTTACTACATCGTCATCAGCTACGCAGACTATTGAATCGCCTATTGACTCAAGGAAGACCTTGAAGTCTTTTTCGGTCTTAACATTCCAGCTCTTCTCATTCTTATCAAGCATAATGATGAATTCTGTGCAATACCCGAATCTGATCTCAGCATTTGCGCGGACTTCCGGATTTACAAGAGCACTCCTTCCGGATCCCTGTGACTCACTTTGTTCCATCTCTTCAGATGAGATCACCTTGCCCTGAAATCCTTCATATGCGCCCTTTAGTACCTGCACAAGACCCTGGCCGCCTGAATCAACGACCCCTGCCTGTTTCAGTACAGGAAGCAGATCTGGTGTGGAAGCCAGGACCTTTTCCGCATATTCTATGACCTCTTTGCAGAAAGTATCTATATCTGTCTCGCCTCGGTCTGATAATTCCCTTGCTTTTTCGGCAGCACCTTTGGCCACTGTGAGGATTGTTCCTTCCTTTGGCTTCATGACTGCCTTATAAGCGGTATCAACTGCTTTGTCGAATGCATCAGCAAGTACAGGTATCTCAACGTTTGATGACTCACGTACCCCTTTGCAGAATCCGCGAAGGAGCTGAGAGAGAATAACGCCTGAGTTACCCCTTGCTCCACGGAGCGACCCAGATGAGATAGCCTTGCAGAGTGTCATCATATCCTGATCTTTGCCAAGGCCTGTGACTTCTTTGACTGCAGACATTATCGTCATAGTCATATTAGTCCCCGTGTCGCCATCCGGGACAGGGAAAACATTTAATTCATTGATCCACTCTTTATTTGATTTCAGATTATAAGCGCCGGCTAAGAACATCTGTGAAAGCATCTTAGCATCGATTGAATTGCTGCTCAAAATCATGTCCTCCTGATTTTTTGATAAGAACTTAATCGATCACCTTGACGCCATCAACATAAATATTGATCCTGTCAATTTCCTGACCTGTAAAATCCTCTACTCTGTAACGGACATTACTTATGAGATTCTCCGCAACAGTTGGAATATTCACTCCATAAGAAACGATCACATGAAAATCTATGTCAAGCTTGTTGCCTGGTGTGAGGGAAACAGTTATGCCCCGCGTCATTGAATCTTTCCTTAACAACTCTGCGAGACCATTCTTCATAACACGTGCCATGCCGACAATACCGAAGCACTCTGTCGCAACAGTTCCGGCATACTGGGCAATGACCTCGTTATCAATTGAAATACTGCCCATATGAGTATTCATGGAAGATGACTTCATAGTTACCTCCTGTCATATATACTGAAAATGCTCTGCTAAACTCAAACAATTATACGACCATTTGACTGAAATGGGAACCGTGTAAATTTCTCTTGCAAAAAAAAGGCGATTTTGCTAATATATCACTGTTGTGTTCAACGATCTCTAAATGTCAGGAGGTGTTAAAATGGCTAAATGTGATATTTGTGGTAAGGGCGCTCGTTTCGGAAACAACGTCAGCCATTCACATAGAAGATCAAACAGGATCTGGAATTCAAACGTTCAGACCGTTACCTGCAAGGTAAACGGCGGCAACCGCAAGATGCATGTCTGCACAAGCTGCCTGCGTTCCGGCAAAGTAGAGCGCGCATGATTTTGTATCTTTTACATTGATCCCTATGAGAAAGGAGGAAGTTATTGCTTCCTCCTTTTTGCTGTGCAGTTATTTCAATTTACTTTTTTGAATTCTTGTCTTTATCTTGATCTTTTGCATGCGCAGGGAATGCTCTGTCGACAGCCTCGTCATCACCCATAGTATCTGAAGAAGCTTTGCCGGCACTTATCTTATCAACTATATCAGGCACAAGATCCACAAGTTTTGTGAGGGCATCCTGAGTCTTAATATTCACCACTCTCACGTTTCCGCCCCTGACTATAAGAACAGAGTTTGGCGACATCTTAGCTGAAACGCCTCCACCGCCTGCTCCTTTTTTCTCATCCGTATTGGCACCTGCGCCGCACCCTATTGTGACGTCCGACAACGGGATTATCGTCGTGTCACCCACTATCACCGGGTCACCTACAACAGTGCGGGAAGTGAGCACTGCTCCTGTACTCTCCATCAGAGAATTGACCATAGATGAAAAATAATTATTCTGATCAGCCATAAATTCAAGCCTCCTTCTTAAACATTCTGATAATTCTTTTAATGTCTTTATCAAAATATATTGTCATAGCAACCGCAACAACTGTGAAGATCATTATTCTTCCCTTTGCAGCCGCTTTTATATCCATTTGATAATTCATGAACTCAGGCCTTATATTCACATGATTCAAAACAAGTGGATATGCCATACCTGTTATGCCCATGATTTTGCCTGTCTTCTCCGGGTCTCCTGCTCCAACTGTTCCATTCACGGACCACTTATGTGGAGCCACAGCCCGAATAAGCCTGACTATCTGTTTCCTGGCTTTTGCAAAAGCACTTTTGAACTCATCACTTTGTAAGATTCCGACATAGTAGCCTGTATTTGCAAACACCTTTTTGATTTTATCATATATGCCCTGCAGTTTGGAAATGATATTGCCAAAAAGAGATTTATGCTCCGATTCCGGCGAAGTATCTGAAGTTTCACTTTTGCTTTCAGCATCAGCGCCATTTTCAGTATCCGTACTCTTTTCAGAAGATGCACGTCTGACGTTCTTGTTCTTATTCTTTTCCTTTTTCTTTTTTCCTGGCTTATTCCTGCCAGTCACTGTGAACCACAGGATTTTCACCTTAAATGCGGGATCATCAGGATACGAAATGCCGCCCCGCACAAAGCCAAACAGCCAGGAAAAGCTGAAATAACCTGACAGATTCTCTTTGACCTTATCAAGATCCGGATCCTCGTGCGGTTCTGGGTCTTCGGAAGTACCGGCGCATCTGTAACATACAGGCACAAATAGTACTATTAACAGCAGAGCCGCAACTATAGCCAAGACCCACAGCAATACGGATCCGATTATTTTCAAAACAGGCAGGACTGTGATCATTTTGTAAAGTCCTCCTTATGAAAAAGAAATGAGACCACGTCCGTCGACCCTGTCTTGTTGACAGCTTCCTTAACAATATCGGCGTACAAAGATATGGCGTCATCCTTGTCACATGCAAGCCCAATAATGTAAAGCGGATCCGATCTGTAGAATTTCTCCTGAAGAAAGGCGCTGTGCATTATATCTATGCGGGTGCAGTCACGGCTCAGCATAAGAACATAGACTGAGATCATCCCTGATCGATGTCTAAGCCTCCATTTTATCATTTCCGGATCTTTAATTTTGTCACTCACATAGAGTCTTTTATAAAAAAGCATACTGCTCCAGACTTGTTTTGCCGGTCTCAGACGACTCTTATATCCTAACATAAACTCATTGCCCAAAGCAGGCATCAAACACTCTTCTTGCTATCGGTACCGCATAATCTCCGCCGCTCCCCGCGCCTTCAATTATTACAGTTATACAATACTTGGGATCTTCCACAGGAGCAAAACCTGTAAACCAGGCGTGTGACTGGCTCTCGTCGTTCTGATCATACTCCGCAGAACCTGTTTTGCCGGCTGCAGTATATGAATAGCCCTTGAGTTTTGACGCGGTTCCTTCCTCAACGACATCCTGCATAAGTTCCTTCATCGTTGATGCTGTTGACTCATCCATAAGTGTCGCGTATTCTGCGGTCTTATTGCTGCTGAGCACAGTGCCTGAAGCAGTCTTCGTGCTCTCGACAAGCCTCGGTCTCATCAGGACACCATCGTTGGCGACAGACTGCGTTATCAGGTTAATGTGCAGCGGTGACATGCTCGTTGTGCCCTGCCCTATGGCGATCTGCATCAACTCCTTTGCTGATGTCGTATCATCAAGATCAACAGTGCTCTTTTCATAAGGATAATCGTATGGGAGACTTGAGTTGAACATGAACTTTTTAAGTGTATTCTCATAGCTGCTGCGGTCCAGCGATAATCCGATGTTTGCAAAAGAACAGTTACAGGATTCGGCAAATGATTTTTCAAAATCTACCTGACCGTGAGTCTCATAATGGAAACAGTGAATCGAACCTCCGTCTTTTTCAAACGTTCCGATGCAGTTAAAACTATAATTCTTCCATGTCTCAGGATTCTCCTCTACATACTCTATGGCATCCATTATCTTGAATGTCGAACCCGGCGGGTACTGCCCCATCGTCACACGATTCAGGAGGTTCCCCTGGGTATTATCCTCACTTAAGTATGTATCCCACATTGAATCGATCTGATTCGGATCAAAATCCGGTTTAGACACCATTGCAAGAATATCGCCGGTCTCAGGATCCGTCACGATAACTGCGCCTGAATATGCGCCCAACGCATCATAAGCTGCCTGCTGCACTGCCGGATCAAGTGTTGTATATATACTGTTACCCTCATATTTGCTGTCTTTCTCATCGAGAGCGGCCTTCTCGGAAAAACTGAGGCCTGAATGAATGAGTGTATAATTCTCGGATTTTTCAAGTCCGCTCTTTCCCATTGTGCTGTATCCGACAACATGTGAGAATACATTTGAAAATGGATAGTTTCTGGTCTCTGTCCCGTCTTTGTCCGTGACCGTCTCAGCAAGCACCTGTCCGTCAGCAGAATATATTGAGCCCCTGATGTTCTCTGAGAGCAGCAGCTGCTCTCTCCCATTATAGTCATTTTCAAACAGTGTCTCTTTGTTATTTATAGAATAAGTGCATATAAATACAGTCATAGCAGCAAATAGCGCAATAAAAAGCCACTGTACAAATAATATCTCATGCCTTATTTTCTCTTTTTCAGCCTGTATGTCTTCGACAAAAGGCTTCCAGTTCTTATTTCTCATATATGTTTATTTCCCGTGGTGTTCTTTCTGACCGTCATTTCCGGGGTCGTAGTTTATTTCCTTATAATCATTCAGATCTATATCGTCAAGTTCCGGATCCCATCCTCCGGTCTCGTATGCATCCTCATTTGCTGTTTCATCTTCTGTCATGTCAGTATTTGTCCGGTCATCAATGAACTCCGTCTCTTTGTACCCGCCGCTCTTTGGCGCAGCTTTCTTCCTTATCTCCGGAGTGTCATATCTGTCATACCTGTTATCTGTATACCCGGAACGCTTTACCTGTTCCCGGAGCTGTCTTATCCGCCCGGTCTTTTCATGATCCGCCATGCCCCGGCGTTCACGGGTGCGCCTCCGTCTTTCTCTTTCCTCCCGTTCAAATCTGTCCTCGAATGACTTAATTCTGTCCTGCTGCATTATGTAAATAGCTTCTATTATGGCAAACTGAATAATTGTTGACAGAACAGAACTGCCGCCGTAACTCACAAGAGGCAATGTGACACCGGTAAGCGGGATAAACTTGATCTCACCGCCTACAGTGAGAAAGATCTGAAATATGTAGACAACAGCAAAACCAAATGCTGTAAAGCGGTAGAACCTGTCCGCGAAATTAAGTGATATCCAAAGGATATCAAGGAAACACACAAGACATAAAGCAATCATCGAGAAGGCAAATATCAGCCCCATTTCTTCGCAAATCGCCGCAAAAATGAAGTCAGATGCTGCATATGGGATCTTATCCGGGGTCCCCTGCATCAGACCTGCGCCGAAAAGCCCCCCATATGAAATTGAGAACAATGATTGCGTTATCTGATAGCCCATCGAATCAATGACGCTCCATGGGTCTCTCCATGCCTGTACTCTGACCTGAACATGTGAAAACAAGTGATAACCGGCATACGAACCGGCTAATCCTCTAGCTGCTCCCGCCAGAAGATACTGCCATCTGCCGGACGCCAGAAATGTCATGAACACATATGCCACAAAGAAAACAAGTGCTGTTCCCAGATCATTCGACATTACAAGAATGATGACATGAGCTGCCGAAATGACTCCTGTAATAAAAACATGGCGTATATCAGCTGACTCATAATATGCCGACGCCAGATAAAAAATAAACAATATTTTCACGAATTCCGATGGCTGCATCGAGACACCGAACACGCTGTATGATAGTTTTGACCCCTGAGTCACCTGTCCCAGGAGCAGTACAACAAGCAGAGCTGCAGCGCCTGTCGCAGCGTAAATGTAGGTGAGATTTTTCAGGTATCTCACCTTCTTCATAAGTGCCGGTATCGCTATTCCCAGAAAAAGTCCTACAGACACGATATCATATTGTCTCACTGCCTTTTCATATGAAAGCCTTGTGATTATGATGAGACCTATGGACAAAAGCATACAGACATTAATATACAGTGTTTTATTGCTCTGTGGATAAATCGTGCCAAAAAGAACAATAGCGGCAACCATTGTCACCGTCTGAAACAGCCAGAAAAAGACATACCGCGGGTCCATCGTCGCCGCATATATCGTCAGAAATGCTGCCGAATGAACGACAAAGAGCAAAAAAATCATTACAGCATCGGCTGCATTGCTCTTTTTCTTACCTGTCCGCCTCATCTGAATGAAAGCAAGCACCGTGTACAAAAGCATTCCGGCCGTCATTGCATATTTTGAAAGTGCAAGAATATAAGTCCGCATTAATTATCCCTGTTTTCTGTCTATGCTACTCAGGTTTGTAATGCGACAGTTCAGTTGTCGTATTACAAACCTGGCGAGTGAAAACATGGATCTCTTCGAGATTCATGTTTTCACTCTGCACCCTTGTGGAAATGACCGTTCGTATACTCTGTGACCGGCATCTCTCCCACAGGAAGGCCATCAGCTATCCTGCGGAAAACACGCGACACATCAAGGGTCAGTTTATCACTTTCTGTCGTAAAACTCATCAACAACAGACCAACCGGTTTCCTGTTCCTGTCTGTAAGTGCTTTATGAAGTGATACCGGAACGCTGTTATAAATTATATTCTGGCAGTGCGTGCAGAGCGTACGGACAGGCAGATTTTTGTCTTTCCGATCCTTAAGCCAATAAAATCCGTTTTCTGTGTTTTCACATGTTCCGACAGTTTTCCTTATGCAGTTTGCTGTGATCATCATGGGAACTCTGCCATAAACAAATAACCTGCTTCTGCCGTCACTATTAAGACCTTTGGCCTCATATTCATCCAGCTCAAGCGGCAATATTGTCTGATCCGCGTATTCGCGGACAACATCCCTTGCTGACATGTTCCAGCAATATACAGAGGAATCTGTTATCACTGCTCCTTTATACCCATTGTGCCGCAAAAATTCAAGTGCTTCTATATTCCTGACAAGAGCACCCCTGTATGTACCGTCTGACAGCAAGGAAAGAGCTTCCCGCATCCATTTTCCGTCAGTTTTCCTTATAACATATGGGAACGCCAGAATATCAGCCTCTCCGGTCAATGCCATGTCACCACTGTCATCGGCTATTATATCAGCTCCGCCCTCTCTTGCAGCCAAAGCCTGCCCTCTACCGGTTACTACAGCCATCACTCGACCCTCTGAAACAAAACA
>JAAZDA010000445.1 GCA_012512995.1 Clostridiales bacterium
CCGCACTCATAAATGTGCTCCGCGCATTTATGAGTGTCGTGCATTCGCACGACCTACGGTCTAAGTCATATGCCTTCTGTATCTCATGCAAGCATGGATACAGAAGGCATATGACTTAGACCTGCGGCCCTGACTCGTTGCTTCAGCATATCCTTGGTAGTCCTTCGCCGTAGAGGGGTCCCATGATCCGGTTGCCGCCGAGTGATGTCTCAAGGAGCAGCGCTGGTTTCTCTTCTTCAGGGACTGCAATGACAGAGCCGATAATTGCGGCATCCGCGCCGTATTTGCTGCCCCTGATGATTTCAAGTGCTTTTGTCGCATCAGCAGGGTCAACTGCAATTGTCATCTTGCCCTCGTTCCCCATATATAAGGGGTCTAGCCCGAGTATTCCGCAGAAATCTTTTACCGCTTTCTTCACAGGAATTGCATCCTGCTTAATGACTATCTGTACGCCGGCTGCCCTTGCATATTCATTGAGTACAGTTGCAAGCCCGCCTCTTGTCACATCGCGGATCGCGTGTACGGCGGCTCCTGATTCTTCAAGGTTATGTACTATATCTATGAGCGGCGCATTGTCGCTTTCAAGTGATTCATTATCAAGGCCCATTCTCCTGCTGAGTATAGTCGCGTGATGCTCTCCGAGTGTGCCCGAGAGTATTATCACATCTCCGGGCTTTACCTGCGTGGCTTTATAGCAATGAGCATTTTCAGTAATTACTCCGACACCGGCAGTATTTATCATTACACCGCCGTCTTTCGATGCGGATTCAATGACCTTTGTATCACCTGTCACGATGATGACGCCGGCTTCCCTGGCTGTTTCAGCCATTGATCTTACGACTCGTATAAGCGAGCTTATAGGAAGTCCTTCTTCAAGGATGAAGCCTGCTGTCAGATATTTGGGTACAGCTCCGCTTGTGAGAAGATCATTGACTGTACCACAGACCGAAAGTCTTCCGATATTCCCGCCGGGATACTCATACGGTGTCACAACAAAACTGTCCGTAGTCATCGCTATCTTGGATGAAACTGGCACTACAGAAGCATCCTCCATACCTGCCAGATATTCATTGCTAAATTCAGCTGCGAACACTTCCGAAATAAGTCGGCTTGTCGATTCTCCACCGCTGCCGTGTGCCATAGTTATTATTTCTTCCAAATGAAACATACCTCCATCAAGACTTTACCTGGTTCGTCCCGATATGAACCAGTTGTAGCAGGAGCCCTCCTGCGATACCATGCATGCGCCGTGAGGATCACGGGGAGTACATGTTTTGCCGAAAAGCGGGCAGCCTGTCGGGCTTATGGCGCCAGTCAGGACACTAGCGCACCTGCATCCGTTTCCTGCAGCATCGACATCAAGGCCGTCACTTCCGGCATCGCGCGAACTGTACTGTGCGCGCAGGATAAGTCCCGAGCCTGTGATTTTTCCCATTCCCCGCCACGAAGCGTCACACGGCTCAAAATATCTGTCCATCATTTTCTGAGCTTTTACATTTCCTTTTGGAGTGACAACTGTCTGGTAAAGATTCTCTACAACGCCCTTCCCGCGAAGCTTTACAAGCTCATATATAGAAGCCAGTATCTGCGGCCCCTCAAAACCTGATACCACGAACGGAATAGAACTTTCCGCCGCAATATCGCGGAACATGTCAGCGCCCATGACAGCGCAGACGTGACCCGGCGCAAGGAAACCATCGATCGGCGTTTCGTCAGTCCTGCTTCCTATTACCCAGCGTATTACTTCAGGCATTGTTTTGAGTGACGTGAGGAGCTTTACATTAGAAATGTTCCTTCTTTCGGCTTCTTCCAGCAGAAGTGCATATACAGGCGCTGTTGTCTCAAAACCTACGGCTGCAAAAATATACGTTCTGTTCTTATCCTCTGCTGCCATGTCGAGGATCTGTGATGGCGAATAGACCATCCTCACATCCGCTCCTTCGGCCTTTGCGTCAGAAAGGCTCTTCGCAGAACCTCTGACTCTCAGCAGATCTCCGAACGAAACAATTGTATTATCCGGATTCATTGCGAGTTCAACGAGCTTATCTATATAAGCCGTCACAGTCACACAGACAGGGCATCCCGGTCCCGATATCAGCCTGATATTGTCAGACAGCATAGAAGGAATGCCGTTCGATGCGATTGAAGCTGTATGTGTACCGCAGACCTCCATGAGTCTCACTTTCGGTCCGTCATATTCTCTGAGGAACTTTTTTATTTCGTCAAAACTATTCATCTTCCGGGTCTTTCCTTCATATCCTCAACAGTGAGCGATGCGAGTTCCCTGAATATTTCTTCAGTCTCGTCAGCCTCTTCTTCAGGCATGACGCGAATGACGCAGCCCGCGTGTACCAGCACACGGTCTCCCTTTTTCACATCTTCAAGCCCCGTAAGGGCTTCGACTTTTGTTCCTGTAAAATCCACAATGGCGCTGTGATCCTTTACTTCGATCACAGTCCCCGGATATGCAACACACATATACATTCCTTTCATCAAATCAGTTCCGCGAGGAAACATTGTCCGAGTGCGATTCCCCCATCATTTCCCGGAACCTTTTCGTTAAAGTATACCGCAAAACCTCTGTCACGCAAAATCCTGCCTATCAGCGAACCCAGAATTCTGTTGGCGAAGACTCCGCCACTGAGCACGATGTTTTTCTCTTCATATTTCACCGCGGCTTTTTCCGCTATGTCAGCAGACAGCTTCGATAGCACAATATGGAAAACAAGTGCGCAGTCATCACTGGTCATTCCGCTTCTTCTGGCCTCTGTCATGTCCTTGAAAAGTAACCTCTGATCAAGGAGCAGACGGCCATCTGAAGGTGACTTCACGATGTATTTTTCTGAATTGTTTATCTCAGCCGGTAAAAGATCAGCGAAATCATCACACGAAATTTGTTTTGCCGGATCATAAATACCTTTTATCACAGCCGCTCTGGCTGCAGCGTTCTCTAGTGCTATAGCGCACTCTCCTTCGTATCCGTTGCGATGTCTGATGTCAAGTGCAGCCGCAATGGCATCGAAGAATCTTCCCATGCTGCTGCTCATTATCGTGCCGATCCTGTTCTCGAGCGCTGCTCTCGTGACGGGATCTGCAGGCTCAATACCGATTGCCGCCCTGTAACATTCACAGGCCATATCGGCATCAACACTCGCGACGTCGCCGCCTGCAAGCAGTATCGGTGAGAGTGAGCCTGCCCGCTCCATCCTGTTCCCTTTGCAGTACAGGAATTCACCGCCCCAAAGGCTTCTGTCAGTACCATAACCCGTACCGTCGAAAATTATCCCTACAGCTGAATTCAGTCCGTGCTCAGCCATCACTGATGCCGCATGCGCGTGGTGATGCTGGAACTGGACAAGCTTCACGCTGTTCGTCTCCTGATATTCCCTCGCAAAATCAGAACTGTGATACCGCGGATGCATGTCGCAGACGACCACATCAGGATGTGCATTGAGAATATGCTCCATATCCTTCTCCGCATGCATATAATTCTTCATGTTCTCATAGTTTTCGAGATCCCCGAAATACTGTGAGAGTATCACCCTGTCGCCGCGTCCTATCGCAAATGCTGCTTTCAGATCGCCGCCCGTCGCAAGGATCGTCCTATTACATTCAGATAAAGTTCCTGATTGTGATCGTATTTCTTTAACACTGTTTCTTTTAAGAAAAACAGGTAGCGGCACATAACCACGGCTTCTTCTTATCATCCTCGCAGCACCGTCAGATACGAACAAGACCGAATCATCAAGGGGTCTCAGGATCTCACGCTTGTGATAAAGAATTGCGTCCGGCTTAAGTCGCAATGCGGTATCCGCGAACTTTTCATCATCGGTGACGATCGGCTCACCAGACAGATTTGCACTGGTGACAATAAGCGGTCCGCACTCATCTGTCAGCATCTGCTGCAGACCAAAAGACGGCAGGAAAGCCCCGAGATATCTGCTGTCTCCGCTGACCGATTCATCAAAGCCTGACTTTTTTCCGACAGATGCTGACTCTGAAAGTTCTATCAGAACAATTGGTCTCGCCGGGCTCATGAACAGCTTTTCCTCTTCGGTGCTGACTGTGCAGCACTTTCTGATTTCGGTCATATTTGGAAACTGTATGGCAAAAGGTTTCTTCTCTCTGCCCTTCATCAGCCTCAGTCTCCGGACTGTCACGCTGTCAAACGGACTGCAGACCAGCTGATACCCGCCTACACCTTTAACTGCGACTATTCCGCCGTTATTAAGAATGGAAACAGCTTTTTCAACTGCTTCATCGCCGTTGAATTCCAGGGATTTGTCAATAAATCTCAGGATCATCTGTGGGCCGCAGTCATGACATGATATAGTCTGTGCGTGTCTGCGTCTTCCAACTTTGTATTCAGCGCTGCATTTATTGCACATCGGGAAAGCGTCCATAGTCGTAGTTTCCCTGTCGTACGGAAGTCTCTTAAGGATCGACCACCTCGGGCCGCATGACGCACAGCTTATTAGCGGATACCTGTATCTGCGGTCATTGCTGTTCTCCATCTCTTTTCTGCAGTCATCACACATCGCAATGTCCGGCGGGAACACCGGCAAAACATTCTCAGCCGCCTTGTCCTTGTCGTCGGTGCTGCCTACAATTATGAATTTTCCCGAGTGATCCGGAAAGTCCTCATCATCATTGATTTTTCTGACATCTGAGGAAATTATTATTGCACCGGCCGGTGCCTCATTTGTAAGCGCATCGATGAATTCTCTGAGCACAACTTCTGACGCGGATGCATATATTTCGACAACACCCCCGCAGTTCCTTACTTCACCGGCAATATGAAGTTGTTCGGCCTTTCCGGCCACAAAAGGGCGGTATCCTATTCCCTGGACCGCACCCGTCACTCTTATCTGAAGATTCATCGTTTTATTCGTGAGCCCGGATCTTGACGCCTGATGCCAGGATGCACGCACTTTGGCGCATGCACCTCCGGCCATTGACCAGTAGTCATAAGACCCTCTGTGTAATCACATTCAGTTTATGCCATATGATATTAACATATTTCCTGTAACCCTTCATGTATTTCATTTAGACCAGTATTTTCAAAAATCCGTCCGGTCATCAGGCGTCATCGACTACTCTGTCTTTTCGCATACACCCCTGCCGCGCATTCAATGGCAAGTTCCTTCATTTCAAGCTGCAGCATGCAACGCATCAGTTCTGCTGCCTCCAGCTTCCTGTGCAGCTTATCTGATGCCTTCATAATGAGCGTCTCTGTGTCGCAGTAATCACATTCGCAGAGCAACCCGTACAGTGTCTTCTCAGGCTCCTGAAGAGACATCGCTTTCATTTCTCCTATATCAAATGGTCTGTCCTCATTTGTTTTCCTTACACCCATGATTCCTTCGAGAACATCGTCCGGACATGTCGCGATAGCAGCGCCCTGTCGTATAAGATGGTTGCAGCCGTATGAAAGAGCATCGCTGATGCGTCCCGGGACAGCATATATATCGCGGCCCTGATCAAGCGCATAATCGCAGGTGATAAGGCTCCCGCTTCGTTGTTTGGCCTCTACAAGAATAATGGCATCTGAAAGTCCCGAAATTATCCTGTTGCGCATCGGAAAAAGTCTCGCCTCTGCCATCGTTCCAGGAACATATTCCGAAATAATTCCTCCTCTGAGTGGAATCTCATCATAAAGATCAAGATTCTCCTGCGGATAACAAACATCCGCTCCGCATCCGAGCACGGCAAAACTTGCTCCACCCGCTCCAATTGCCGCCCGCTGGGCAATCCCGTCGACTCCCCTTGCCATTCCGCTTATGACCTGGACATTGTTATCCGCGAAAAAATCACCGAACCGCCTGGCCTGTTCTTTTCCATACTGTGAGGCCATTCTTGCACCGACTATCCCAACGGATGGCTTGGTATCATCAGGAAGCCTCCCCCTGTAATACAGTGCAAAAGGCGGATCCTGAATCTCTTTTAGCCTTTCAGGGAATCCCTGCTCATCAAAAGAAACAAACCCAAGCGAAGCCCTGCTTACATTTTCTGCAGAGCCACTTACAGAAATATCCTTCCTTGCATCAAGTAATAACTGCATCGCTCCTTGTTTCAGGCCTATACATATATCTGACAGTTCAGCCTCCGGGATCCTGAACATTGCCTCGGCAAATCCCGCCGGATCACCACCCTCAATATCAATAAACCTGTCTCTCAGTTTAAAAATGCTCCTGGTGCCAAATCCAGGGATACTATTTAACCAACAAGCATAATTATTCATATTTTCGAACTTCCTTCCATGTATGACTTGATATATCGCGGATTGGTTTTGCATGTTTCCGCGCGGTACGTTCAGGACCGCGATGATCAAATTCCATCTGTGCCCGGGACATGAAATCGCTCATTCTGTATCCGACAGCTTCCATGATGTCGTTGTCCTTGATATTCTCACTTCCTCCGAGATCTGCGATAGTACGCGCTGTCTTTAAA
>JAAZDA010000029.1 GCA_012512995.1 Clostridiales bacterium
TAGGTATTCAGGAGTGTGGTCATCGAGGATGTCAGCTCCTTGCCTGTGACGTTGGACAGGTACACGGATGCCGAGCTTATCTTCTCGATCTCGTCTGCGCTCTTTCCCAGCGCCGCAAGCTCCGCGACCATGGACTCGATGCCGTCCTTGCCCTGCAGGGTCTGGCGGGAGAGATCTCCTATGACCTCGACGATGCGGCTGTATGCCTCGGTGTCGCCTATGGCAAGGGCAAGCTGCCTGTATGACCTCTCCGCTCCCGCGAAGTTCTGGAAGCAGTCGGAGACGGCATTGCCGAGCATCTTCACGCTTGCGATGATGGCTGTGACAGAGAACGCTGTCTTGATGGCCGAGCCGAGCTTGTCAGCCGAGTCCTTGAGACCTGACAGGTCCTTGGCCGCGGACTTCACGGCTGGGCCGATGCTGTTCTGGCCTTTGATTATGACTTTCGCCTGAGTGGACATGATGATACCTCCTAAAACTGTATTGTCTTTATTGAATTAAAATCAAAAGTACTTGCACTTGAATAAACTTGTGATAAAATAAATAAACATCAAAAGGAGTCATTATGAAAAAAAATTATTGCTTTTATTATTCTTGTTTCTTTCTTTACGTGCAGTGTCTATGCCGCATCGGTGACTTATGCCCCTGGGAAAAATCCTGAGTATGTTTTTGTCGAACTTTCCCCAGTGCTTCAAGAATACGGTTTTTTCCCATTCGATACTTTTTCAAATAAATCGTGTGACTATGACAAAAGCGTAGACTTGAGTTATAGTAAATATGTTGGTAAAAAATTCTATGTTGAGTCTGTAACAAATCTAGATTCAAGTTATGACGTGTATCAGATTGTAATAGAAACAAATGAAAGAGTTTGGATAAAAAGATTTATAAGCTCTTCCGATTTCAACCTTGGTGATGCCAGATTGCTTTCTGATGTTAATGAATTTAAACGCAAAATTACAGCGAAAGCTCGTATTAGCGATTTCACAAACTTAACAATTGTAGATGGAACGATATCTGCATTTGGCGCTGACTTTGATCGATATATACTGAGCAATGGTGCAGAAATATATGCGCGTGGTGGTGCTGAGAATATTGATACAATCATTGAATACGCTCAAATTACAGATATAACCAAGAGAGAGCATGTATGGGATGTATTGTCACGATATATTGACAATGTTGGTGTTAAAATTGATGACTTTGATGAAAAAATATTTCTTTTTATTGGTACTGATTCTGATGTAGATATGTCAGGTTCAGAAATCAAACTCATAACAACTTATCCACCAGTAGAAATTTATATAGGTGTCCAATACGGAGAGATTTGGCTCCGATTCCGAGCAAAATACCAAGGTGATGATTGGATCTTTGCAAAGTCAATTACCATGGGTGCAGGAAAAGAACGATGGAATAGTGGTGATGTTTCCTTCGAGCGAGAGACTCTTGACCAAGGTGAAGTTCTTGAGATATATGATTGTTCCGTAGATGATAGCCTATTCAAATTCATGCGCACTTTTTCCTCTTCCTCAGATGCAAGGGTTCGATTCAGAGGTGATTCCAAATATGCAGACAGAACAGTCTCCGAAGAATTAACAAAACATCAACTTTCAATATATGAAATATATGATGTATTAACAGAATAATTAA
>JAAZDA010000030.1 GCA_012512995.1 Clostridiales bacterium
GTATATAAAGAGTATATTGAAAAAATAACGCAAGGGTTGTTTTTGGGCAATAATATAGCTGGATAGCTAGGGGGAAAATCAAAACTATGAGTATTTCAAAACCATTTTATAGAATTGCGCGTCCAAAAGCTTACATTCCAGATTATATCAAAGATAAGAGATATGCTCCTGATCGCTTACAACTGAGTCGTGCTTATTTGAGTATTGAGAATGATCTGCGTGATATTTTTGAATATATTGAACCAGCTGAAGATAACAAGATGGTATATTCATTTAAACTGTATTGTTTATTATTGCGTGCATGTACTGAGGTTGAACTTAATTGTGCAGAGATTTTAGGCTCTTCATGCATACCTGTGGGTAAAAACTGAGCCCAAAATGTCATTACCCTGCACAATTACTATGTTTTCTGCTCTTTTACCGGCCTGTTCGGAAGCGGCACCTTGATATTTGAACAAACAAGCATGATCATATCTATCATATTTCCGACATCCCTGAAGCCGAAAGCCCTGCGGATGATGAGCTTGATCTTATTGTTAGTGGCCTCGATCCTGGCATTGCTCATCTTCAGTTTTATCGTATTGAGGATATGCTCCTCATGCCGGCGGATCTTATATCCGAGATCCTTGAATTCCTGGATCCGGCTGTGTGTTGCTCTCCAGAAGAAGTGCTTCAGCTCTTCTTTTGCATCCTGTTCATTGTCCATGTGAAGGATGAGACGGAGCTGTTCCTTGAGCAGATATCCTCTGTACAGGCGCTTGTTGCCAGTTGCAATGGTAGCAAGCTGGACCTCCTGTTTGTTCGTCAGGTGCTCTGGTGCCTTGCCAAGCGTATAAGTGGAACCTTTGATCTCAGAAGCTCTTGTCTCGGCGTTATGGACGGCAATTGAATCTTTATCAGTGAGAGCTCCACGACCGCGTTTGCGTTTTACCTGTTGCTTCAGATCCCGGCATGCCTGGTATGCATCCCGCCAGGCCTCCTTGCGGAGAGAATCGAGAGCTTCGCCTGCCCATTCAACTACATGGAACGAATCGACACAGCGGGCACATTCAGGAAGATACTGGGCTATACATTCATCTATCCATTTGGCACCATCACCGGTCACCACCTTGATAGATGAGCGCTGTTCATCAGTTAGCCCGGTAAGGAACTTTGAGAACACCGCCTTGCCATGTTTATCACTTGCCCAGACGACTGTGTTCGTATCATGGTTAACAACCACAGTGATGTATTTGTGGCCTTTGCGGTAACTGGTCTCATCGATCCCGATCTTTTCGAGACCATCAAGCCGGGACTTAGGGTCCGGCTCTATATACTTTCTGGCTCTTGTGATACATCTGCCGACTGTCTTCCAGTCAATACGGAGATACTCGGCAACAGCAGAGCGGCTGATGTTCTCGGCCATCCATGTGGCTGTAAGATCGAATGACTTGGTGAACCCGGAATCGTGGAATGCCCATGGTACAGCTGCAACAAGGACACCATGTTCGGCGCAATTGATCCGCTGGGTATAAGCCGCGATGTGGACAATTACTCCTCCAAAATCGAGAGCTCTCCAGTATCTTTGATATGTTGCCCTGTCATAAACGGAGCA
Organism: Clostridiales bacterium; assembly: GCA_012512995.1. Lineage (GTDB taxonomy): Bacteria > Bacillota > Clostridia > Lachnospirales > Lachnospiraceae > CAG-791. Next base: position 1,595 of record JAAZDA010000030.1, read on the forward strand.
GTGCTTCCCGCAGATCGGACATCTGTCGTCCTCATGTATTCTGGGGCGGGCGAGGATCTTAAGGTTCGCGACACCGTCCGCGCTGATAAAGAAATCTGCACTTTTAACGACTGTATCCTTGACATTCAGGATGCGCTTCAATAATGTATTAGCTGAGATCACTGGGTCCCTCCGTGTTGTGTTTCTTAGACAGCTATACATTACGTGGAACCGGTGATTATTTCAATTGTAATTATTCAGACAGGCAATGCCCGGAGGCGGCATGGCCGGATCTTTCAAAAGCATGGTGTGGGACTACTATTTACCCACAGATATGCACGAAGCCTCATCAAAAATCACTATA
>JAAZDA010000446.1 GCA_012512995.1 Clostridiales bacterium
AAAGGTTCCTTGCAGCAGCGTCCCTGATACTCATTCTTATACTGCCGCTCGGTTCCAATAATTACACTTTTCCCCTGGTAAACTGCCTGTTCGTGATAGCGCCGTTCGCGCTGTGGATGCTGAGGCGTTTCCGTGTTCACGAAAGAGGAAAACTCACAGGTTTTGCCTGGTCATCAATGGCAGTGGCTCTTGTTCTCGCACTTGCAGTGCAGGGAAAACTCTTTCACATGAATTTTGCTTTCGGAGACGGAACGGATGGGACGAAGCGCACAGCTTCAGTCGAAGGAATATCATACCTGAAGGGCATGAAGACTACACCTGAAAATGCGCAGTCACTCACAGAACTGGGAGAGAGCATAAACGGCAATAAATGCGGAACGTGCGGGCTGAAGCTCATAGCCATGGGCAACGCACCGGGACTGAATGTCATATTCGACAGGGAACCCGCACTCTCGACCACGTGGCCGGATCTTGACAGCTATTCAACGGAAAGCTTCAGTACTGAACTTGGAACACTTACTGATCCTGATGACAGACCGCTTATAATAATCCATAACGATTCAACGGTAAATGACTTTGCCACAACGGCTGACAAGAGAAAACTTCTTCGAGACTATATTAAGGCAAACGATTATACTGAGTTGGAAGTGAATGCGGCGTATATTGTATACACGCCGGAATAAATTCAGGAGGTAACAAAATGATACCGTTCAATATGCCCCCGTACGCGGGACCTGAAATGGAATTCATACGTCATGCCGCAGAGGACAATCACAAGATCAGCGGCGATGGCGAATATACGAAGAAATGCAGCAAGTGGTTAGAGGACAATACGGGTACAGCGCGGGCTCTGCTCACGACGTCTTGCACACATGCTCTAGAGATGGCGGCTTTCCTGTCGGGCATAGGCGAGGGTGACGAGGTCATAATGCCGAGCTACACATTTGTTTCGACGGCTGATTGTTTTGTCCTGAGGGGCGCAGTTCCGGTGTTTGTAGACATCAGACCTGACACAATGAACATAGATGAGACGAAGATAGAGCAAGCGATAACAGACAGGACAAAAGTCATCGCAGTAGTTCACTATGCCGGAGTGGGCTGTGAGATGGACACAATAATGGACATCGCAAAGCGCCATGATCTTGTCGTCATAGAGGATGCGGCGCAGGCCGTCATGTCTTCTTACAAGGGCAAGGCACTCGGGACCTTCGGTGAGAGCGGCTGCTACAGCTTCCATGAGACCAAGAACTTCTCAATGGGCGAAGGCGGCGCGATCCTTCTGAAAGATCCTTCGATGATAGAGGACGCTGAGATACTTCGCGAGAAGGGTACTAACAGGAGCAAGTTCTTCCGCGGACAGATCGACAAATACACATGGATGAATTACGGATCATCATATCTTCCGAGCGAGCTGAATGCCGCATATCTCTATGCACAGCTGACAGTTGCGGATGATATACAGAAGACAAGAATAGCGCGCTGGAATCAGTATCACGAGGAACTCTCAGGCCTTGCGGATGACGGGCGTATCGAGCTTCCTTATATTCCGGAAGAGTGCACGAACAATGCTCATATGTTTTACATCAAAACAAAAGATCTGGACGAGAGACAGGATCTCATCGCGTTCCTGAAATCGAAGGATATTCTGTCGGTGTTCCATTACATACCGCTCCATATTTCGCCGGCCGGGAAAAAGTTCGGACGTTTTGACGGCGTTGATGAGTACACGACAAAAGAGAGTGAGAGACTCCTGAGGCTTCCAATGTTCCACCAGCTCACGGCGGATCAGGTGGATTACATAACAGGATGCGTAAAGGACTTCTACAGTAATCGCAAATAAAACTCAGGCATGGTGGCAATAAATGGTATTACCTGATAAGGGCAAGGCAACACGCAAAACTGAAAAACATGTGAGGTCATATACTTTCCTGATCGCAGCTATAGCTGTGCTGGCGGGATGGGTGGTCATCGCCATAATATGGGATTTCTATTTTGACCTCAATGACGATGTGCTCATGAAGGACATATTGTCAGGCACTTATACCGGGACGCCCGAGTCACACAATATTCAGATGCTCTATCCTATATCACTTGTAATAAGCGCGCTGTACAGTGCGGTTCAGGCGATATGGCAGAAAGCTGATGTTTACGGCTTTGTGCTCCTTGTTTTGCAGGCACTGAGCCTCTTCCTGATATTGAAACGCACGCTTGATGTGGCCGGCGGACGCAGGAAGAAAGATAAGGCTTTTACGGACTATGAGCCCATCGACAGAGGAACAAAATTCAGCATGGCTATAGCCGGGATAAGCATTGCAGTCGCGACATTGTCCATGCTCCTGTATCACCTCGTATATGTGCAGTACACGATAACGGCGGGGCTCCTGATGTCAGCGTCGGCCTTCCTTTTTGCTACGATGGAACTGCCTGATTGCGGCAATGTGACAAACAGCAGGACTTATTTCTTCGAATTCCTGAAAGCCTGTCTCCCGTCAATGATAATTATCTGGATCTCATATGCACTGCGCTCAGAGATGACACTGCTTATGCTCCCACTCGTACTCGTGGCGGCACTTATCCGCTGCGTTCAGCTGATCTGTGCAAAGAGTATAAAAGAGCTGTTCACTAAACTTCCACTGATATCCATTGCGGCAGTACTTGTTGTGACGGGACTTGGAATTGGAGCCATAGAGCTTGCTGACCGCGCCGCATACAGTGACAGTGAGTGGAGCGGGTTCAGAAGATGGTTCAATGCGCGCACAGAGGTTTATGACTATTACAAGATCCCGGCATATGAGGGCAACAAGTCCTTCTACGACAGCATAGATATGACGGAGGAACAGGTATCACTTCTCGAGAATTACAACTTTGGCCTTGATGATGATATAAATACTGAGAAGCTCGAAAAGATAGCGATATACGCAAAATCTGTATGGAAGTCAGAGAAGACCGGAACAGAGCGCATAAAGGAAGCTTTCTGGAATTACAGGACGCATCTGTTCTGCGTTGATACAGGTTTGTTCGGCACGAGCGACAGCGCCGATAATGACACGCCGTACAACCTTCTGGTATTTGGCTGCTACCTCATGCTGTTCCTTATGGCGTTCATGGATGTCGCTGCAAGAGTCGGCGGTGAGAAGAACAAGGTCGCAGCAAAGGCGGCCTGGAAGTCTTTCGCCGGGATCGTCCTCGCGGAGCTCCTGTTGTTTGCGGCGAGGTCTGCGCTGTGGATGTACATAATGTACGGCGGGCGCGATCCGGTCCGTATAACGCACAGTCTTTATTACTGCGAGTTTGTCATATTGTTCGCACTGATCGAGACATATGGCAGAAGCTGGAGCCCTTCGAACAGAACGCCGGACAGACTGACGGCAGAGACTATACTGATACTTACCTCGGC
>JAAZDA010000447.1 GCA_012512995.1 Clostridiales bacterium
CTTTATATATGTCGGTCCGAGTTCCTCGAGAATGATGCGAAGTTTCTCCGGCGAGACGCCTCTTGTTATTTTGTTGCGCGAAAGTACCTCGCGGATCTCTTTCAGCCTTGTGCTGTTGTCCTGATCCGTTTTACTTTTCATTCCCAAGCTGTTCCTTAAGTTCCTTCAACTGCTCCGGTGAGAGTTTTGACACAAAGTCTGCGATATCGATATCCTTATCGTCCTTATTGTCCTTCTCTTCATTCTCTTTCTTTTTCTCGTCCATGGTATGCTTGAGTTCTTTGTTGAGAGCCTTGCCCTGCTCAACAGTTATCTCGCCCTTCTCAACCATGTCCTCAATAAATTTCTGTGATTTCTCTGCCGTAAGTGCCATAGCGCCTATCCCCGCCAGCATTACCTTCTTGAGTCCCTCTGATAAATTGTCCATATCCATAGCCTCTCCTTTCATGTCTGATGACATGTAATGATTTATTTGCTGTAAAGCCGTAAAACAAACGACTCGTTGTGAACTATGCAGATTACAGCAGTGCCGCGATCCTGGGAAGAAAAATCATGCAGCCGATTATTCCGGCGAAGATTGCCGAAACAAGTACCGCACCTGCTGCCGCGTCCTTGGCCTTCTTCGCGAGGGGCTTTTTCTCCTCCGTGACAAGATCCACTGTCGCTTCCACTGCGGTATTCACCAGCTCAAGACTTATTACAAGTCCGAAAAGGATAAGACACACGAACCACTCTGTCATCGAAATATTGAATGCCAGACCGAATATCACGACAAGCACTGTTGCCGCAAGATGGATCTTTATATTGCGCTCATCACGTATTGTCCGCCCGATGCCCTGGAACGCGTATCCAAAACTTTTGTACAGAGGATCTTTTTTCATATCCGCTATCACCTCTAGCTGTTACATTCACTTACATTATAACTGAAAACACCTGTCATGTAACCAAAAGAAAAGCCGCCCCGCAAAGGGTGGCTTTTTCATGGTAAACAGGGCTTATTATATTTTTTCTCCGTTCTTGATAACGGCGCGTACGCTGAGGTCGTTCTTATCAAGAATGACGGCATTGCCCTTATTGCCTGTCTCGATGGAGCCGTAACGGGCATCCTCTCCGATAGCTTTTGCGGGATTGATCGTAGCGCAGGCAACAGCCGTTTCAAGCGGAATGCCCATTGTTTTGACTGCATTCACCATGCAGCCCATAAGGTTTGATACTGAGCCCGCGATATTTCCTCCGTCGACAAGAGTGCAATATTTGCCCTTCTTATTGACCTGTTGTCCGCCCAGATCATATTGTCCGTCCGGCATGCCCGTGCAGCGGAGACTGTCACTTATGAGGACCATCCTGTCTGCCCCTATCATATTGAACGCCGCCCGTACCGCTGAAGGCTGCACATGAATGCCATCACCTATTATCTCAGCAGTGACTCCTTTGCTGTCCTGTACGGCGCCCACAATACCCGGCGCTCTGTGGCTCATCTCAGTCATCGCGTTATAAAGATGAACAGCATGGCAGGCACCTGCCGCAAAAGCGTGCATTGCCGTATCATAATCAGCATTGGAATGTGCAATGGAAATATGGACTTTTTCCTTCATTGCCTTTATATAACCCTCAAATCCCGGATTATCCTCAGGTGCAAGTCCTATGAACTTTACAAGTCCGCGTGAACTATCGACAAACTCGTTTGCTGTATCGACGTTGCACGGCAGAATGTAATCCGCATTCTGCGCACCCTTCTTGACCTTGGAAATGAAGGGTCCTTCCATGTTGAGTCCTATGAGATCAGCCGTCGTGTTCACTTTGTTCTCAGATTGTTTATCAGCAAAATCAGCCGCCATCGCCAGCACTTCATCAAGCTTTTTCACAGGAAGTGTGAGAGTGGCAGGACATATTGCGGTCACACCACATGAAGCTTCATACTCTGCGATCTTTTCAAATGCTTCCGGTTTCGCATCGCAAATATCAAGTCCGAGCGCACCATGAAAATGGATATCAACAAGTCCGGGTATCACATAGCAACCGGCTGCATCAATGATCTCACCGGTAGCGGCCTCATCAGTGAAGACTCCATCACTTATATTTACGTCCGAGTCGTGGAACTTCCCGTCTTTCCCAAATACCTGTCCGTTTACTATACGCATATATGACCTCCATGACCTGGGCAGTCAACTCATCTTCAGATATTGCATTCTGACAGTGCATCCTCATCTGCCACAAGGATCGCGTTCTTATGGAACTGAAGGATCGACGCAGGAATGAGAGGCGTGACTTCTCCAAAGAAAGCCTTCTTCACTATCTCTGCCTTGTCTTTGCCGCTAGCTATAAGAACTAAACATTTTGCTGCCATGATAGTTCCGATGCCCATTGTGAGCGCCTCTCTCGGCACATCATCAACAGATGCGAACAGTCTTGAGTTTGCTTTGATCGTAGTCTCTGTGAGCTTTACCACATGCGTTCCCTTGGGGAATGTCTCACATGGTTCGTTAAAACCGATATGTCCATCATGTCCAATTCCGAGAAGCTGGATATCGACTCCGTTCATTGAAGACACTACTGAATCATAGCGTTCGCATTCCGCGTCTGAATCAGTTGCCATGCCGTCAGGAACATTGGTCTTTGTCTTGTCTATGTTGACGTGATCGAAAAGATTCGTGTTCATGAAATAACGATAGCTCTGGTCGTTGTCGCCTGAGATCCCACGATATTCGTCAAGGTTCACAGTGCTCACTTTGCTGAAGTCTATTGTTCCTTCGCTGCAGCGTCTTACAAGCTCTTTGTAGGTACCTATCGGCGAGGAACCTGTTGCAAGTCCGAGAACGCTGTGCGGTTTAAGGATAAGCTGTGCCGAAATAATGTCCGCAGTCTTGCGGCTCAACTCTTCATAATTTTTTGTTTTATATATTGTGATCATGGTCACCTCCTTGTGATCTGAAAACAGCGGATGTGCATCCGTGCTTTACGTGCTTTTTCTATTATACGGTGAAAAGATCCTGACAGCCAGTCCTTTCAATAAACTGTCCATCTTATGCCGCTTTTTGTCTATTTTCTGATCGTATTGCGGTACTCATTTGCTGACTGGCCCGTCTGCTTTCTGAAGACCCTCGAAAAGTGTGCCATGTCTGTAAAGCCTACTTTCTCCGCAACATCCACGATATGGAGCGACGGATCGCTCATGAGTTCTCTTGCTTTGTCAACGCGTATCCCGTTCATCAGATCTGAAAAGCTCTTGCCGGTATGGCGATTTAGAAGTTTTGACAGGTGCCAGTGGCTTACATAAACATGATCTGCCACATCGCTGAGCTGGATCTTCTCTGTGTAATGCTCTTTCATATAC
>JAAZDA010000448.1 GCA_012512995.1 Clostridiales bacterium
ACACAGTACTTAGGGTGTAATGGCATAAGCGACAGGATTCCTAAAGATGAATTCTTCGAATACCTTTACACGAATCCCGGAGATATCGTGGAAAGTCCGGATTGGGCAAAAGGAACCGTATATTATCAGATATTTCCTGAAAGGTTTGCAAACGGGGATAAGGATAATGACCCGGATGGAACAGTTGAATGGGTAAGCGTACCAACCAGAGAAAACTATATGGGAGGAGATTTAAAAGGCGTTAAGGACAACATACCGTACCTTAGAAATCTGGGGGTCGAAACTATTTATCTCAATCCAATATTCCATGGTGATTTCAATCACAAGTATGCAACTACAGATTATTACACCATTGACTCAATATTTGGAAGTAATGATACTTTTGGGGATCTGGTAAAGGAGTTACATAAAAATGGCATGCGTATTCTGCTTGATGGAGTGTTCAACCATGTAGGTGTTCATTTTAAACAATTTGAAGATGTGCTAAAAAATGGAGTCAAATCGCGTTATTCAGACTGGTTCCTGCTAAAAAAGGAAGAGGACATCAGTATTACACACAAAGATTATGAGTGTGTTGGAGCATACAAGTATATGCCAAAATTAAATACTTCCTGCAAAGCGGTAAGGGAATTTATTTTAGAAGTCATGGATTACTGGATCAGGGAGTACAAGATTGATGGTTGGAGACTTGACGTTTCTGATGAGGTTGATATAAGGCTCTGGCAGGAAGCAAGCATAATCCTACGTGAAAAATATCCCGACATTATCCTTCTTGGTGAGACTTGGGGATATGGCGGTAGGCTGGTTGGCGATAAGAAGCTTGACTGTGTTATGAATTACATGTTTAGGGATGCAGTTAGAGACTATTATGGCTACCACAAGATTAGCACGACAGATTTTGCGAATCGTATCAGCCATATGTTGGCTCTTTATAAGGATGAGACAGCAAAGGTTATGTACAACCTTATTGATAGCCATGACACTGAGAGATTCTTGTGCTTTTGCAAAGGTGATAAGCAGAGTCTGAAGGCTGCAGTAGCATTCCAAATGCTTTTTGTTGGATCTCCGGCAATTTATTATGGCGATGAGGTTGGAATGACAGGCAATAATGATCCCGACTGTCGTGGATGCATGCTCTGGGGAGATAAACAGGATAAGGAGTTACTGGAGTATTATAAGAAGCTTATAAAGATCCGAAAAGAGCATAGATCAATAAGAAAGGGAGAATTTAGATTTACTCTCGTAGATGACGAACGTGGAATTATAGGCTTTAAGAGATTTAATGAAAATGAGGAAATAGATATATGTATTACCAATGGAAATATGGCTAAAGAGCCGTATTCAATAAAAGTACTTTCAAGACAAGGAGGATATGAAAATGAAAGAACGTAAAAAAGTGCTGGCAATTTTACTCGCATCCGTAACATGCTTGGCGGCTATGACGGGATGTGGGCAGGCATCATCAGCAGAATCTGCATCTGGCTCAGAGAACCAGGAAACAGCGACTATAACACAGACTGAAAACGAAACAGCAAATGCTGAAGCGGAATCAGCTGAGGAAGTTACAATTAACTTCTGGCACCATTATAGCGCACAATCAGCTGAAAATGAAACATTAACAACAGTTCTTATTCCCAAATTTGAAGAAGAAAACCCTGGAATCAAGGTAAATGCTGTTTCTCATGAGTGGGCAGATCTTCACGACAAGATTCTTATCAGTGCGCAGTCAGATACTTTACCTGATGTTGCAAGACTAGACAGTGCCTGGATTCCTGAATTCCAGAAAATGGGAATCTTAGTTCCACTTAATAAAGAAATGAGCGATTATTCAGAAGTTGCCGGAGGACTCCTTGACAGTGCTATGTCAACGGCAGAAATCAACGGAGATAACTATGGTCTTGCTCTCAACACAAATACTAAGATTCTTTTCTATAATGTTGAAGCTCTTGAGGCAGCGGGGCTTACAGCACCTACAACAATGGATGAGTTTGTGGAAGACTGCAAGAAACTTGCAGGCACAAATGAAAATGGTCAGCAGGTTTGGGGCTATGATGAACCCGGCCTTTCAGGATGGAACCTCTGCCCGTTCATATGGAGTATGGGCGGAAGTCTTACAAATGATGATCAGACAAAGGCTTCAGGATATCTGAACGGGGCGGAGACAGTTGCGGCAATAGACATGTTTGCAGAGCTATATAAGGCACAGGCTATTACAGGATGGAACAGTGGTGACATTCCCATGACTGATGGATTTGGTACAGGAAGATACGCAATGCTTCTTGAGGGACCATGGAAGGTTGCTGAGCTTGCCGGCGCATATCCTGATTTTAAATATGCCACAGCTCCTGTCCCTGCTGGAAAAGGTGGATCAATTTCTGTTCTCGGCGGTGAAGATATTTCAATGTTTAATTCTGCAAATAAGGATGCTGCGTGGAAATTCATGAAGTTTATGACAAGCGAATTTGCGCAGGAAGAGATGGCTAAGTGCGGTCAAATTCCTTGTAACAAACAGGCTTTGGAGACAGATACAGTTAAGCAGGCAGACTTCGCTCCTTATATTGAGCAGCTTCAGAATGCTAAATCACGTCCCACAGTTGCATGCTGGTCAGAGTTTGACAGTGAGCTTGCAGCAGCGGTTACAGAAGTGGTAAATGGCGATAAAACAGCTCAGGAAGCGATGGATGAACTGGCAGTAAAAGTTGATGCGCTTCTTGCAGAGTAAATTTTCAGTACTGAAAGAGTGTAGCAGATGAGATTTAATATTAAGAGTAAATTTGAAATACTGTTGTTGTTGTCTCCTGGACTACTAGTGTTTGGTATATTCACAGTCTATCCGATCATTAGGCTCTTTTGGATGAGCTTTTATAAATGGGACTTTGGATCCTTTTTGGAACAGCATTTTATTGGGATAGAGAATTACAGGACAGTGATTGCGGATGAAAACTTTCGCATAGCATTTACAAACACAATAGTATATACACTGATTACGGTTCCTGCTCAGATGGCTTTAGGACTTATTGTAGCTATGCTTATCAATTCAGTGAATCATGTGAAAATTGGATTCAGGGTTGCGTATTATCTCCCAGTTATTACTTCGTGGGTTATAGCATCGCTTGTATTCAAATATGTCTTCAATACAGAAGGACTACTAAATTATTTTCTGACCAACGTGATCCATGTCACAGGGCAGAATGTGAGATGGCTTGATTCAAGATGGGGCGGAATGACAGTGGCTATGCTCCTTGGAATCTGGAAGGGCATCGGCTGGAATATGGTAGTATTTCTGGCTGCCCTTCAGACAGTTCCACTGGAGTTATATGAGAGTGCGTCTTTGGATGGGGCAGGAAGCTTTCAGAAGTTTATTCATATAACGCTTCCTGGTATCAGAGGAACGATTCTTTTTGCTCTTGTTATGCTTACAATTGGCGGTTTCAATGTCTACACATCTACTAAACTTATTACAGGCGGAAAGCCCGGACACGATACGGAAGTAGTACTTACATGGATGTACTACAAAGCATTCAGTAATGGTAAATTTGGATATTCTGCAGCGCTATCATTTATCATAGCGCTGGTACTGGCAGTATTGGCTGTACTCCAGTTCAGACTTATGCAAACAAAGGATGAGGGGTGAGCAAAGTGATTATATCAAAGAGAAATATAACGCAGTTCATAATCTATGTTCTGCTTATAGCGGGCCTTACGATTGTGATACTCCCGATGATATATTTGGTCAGCACATCCCTTAAACCTAACGGAGCGCTGTATGAGTATCCTCCTAGGTTTTTTCCTAAATTAAAAGAGATAACGGCAGAGAATTACATTTATATCCTTAGCCAGAAGAAGTTTTTGACAAACTTCCTAAACAGCATAACCGTATCAGTATTAACGGTCGCCATCTCTGCTGTGGTTTCATCTGCTTTGGCTTTCTGCATTGCCAGATTTAAGTTCCCTGGAAGAAGCGCACTTTTTGCATTTATTATATTAACAATGATCATTCCGGGAACTACTATGATTGTTCCACAGTATGAGCTGGCAGTTAAACTTAAAACTCTAAACAGCATATGGGGGCTTATCCCGTTTTATGTAGCGTGGGTAATTCCGTACTCAACCTTTATGATCAAGGGATTTGTTGAGAATATTCCAAAAGAACTTGATGAAGCTACGTACATGGATGGAGGAAGTGTACTAACAGTGTACCTGAATGTTGCTATACCTCTTGCTAAGCCGGGAGTCGCATCAGTATCAATCTTTAATTTCCTTACTGCATGGGAAGAGTTTCCGTGGGCAAACACCGTGATCAATGACGATATGAAGAGAACATTGCCAATAGCCATATCAGGTTTTTTTGGACAGCATCAGTTTACTCAGTGGGGATATGTGTTTGCACTATCTGTGCTTAGTCTTATTCCAATACTGGTTGTGTTTATTTCATGTCAGAGGTTCTTTGTTCAGGGACTTACTGCTGGAAGCGTTAAGGGATAATTTCTGCCCGTCACAATTTATCACAAAATATCACAAATTGCAGCACCAGCGTCACAAAATATCACACAATGTAGATTCCAATCCATTTTTAAG
>JAAZDA010000449.1 GCA_012512995.1 Clostridiales bacterium
GATGTGAGGGATGAAGCAATGGAAGCCAAAGGCGTTTTTGCAGCGAACGGAAGTCTCACTGAATCAGCCATTTCCGGTCATCATGGACCGGAAATTGAACATCAGAAGAATGCTGCAATTGGTGATTCGGAAGCTGAAACTCTCAAAACAAAATTAGGTCTCAGGCTTGCTGAGACGCGCGGCGACGGCTTCATCGGAGAAGACGTGACCGCGAATGCGCGCGTAATTCCGGATGTGCAGCAGACGATCGATCTTCCTTATGAATCGCTGGAACTGCGCGGCGAAGTCTATATGACGCATGAAAGTTTTGACAAATTCAACGATGAGCAGGAAGCAGCCGGGAAGAAACTTGCGGCAAACCCGCGCAATCTTGCGGCGGGAACACTGCGCCAGCTTGATACGGGAGTAACGGCAAAACGTGGTCTGCGCATGTTTGTTTTCAATGTCCAGGCGGGACCTGACGAGATAAAATCGCGCCAGTGTGCAGCACTTGACCTGCTGAGGGATAAAGGGGTCGAGACTGTTTTTCATCGTCTCTGCGCTACTTCTGAAGAAATCATAAGCGTGATCGACGAGATTGGCGAGTCGCGCGGAAATCTTCCATATGACATCGACGGCGCCGTTGTAAAGATAGAGCAGACGGCGTACCGCAGTGATTTTCCGGTCGGTGCCAAGTACACAAGCGGTCATATCGCATACAAGTATCCGCCGGAGGAGCGAGTCGTCGTTATGGACGACATCGAAGTCGACGTGGGACGCACGGGAAAACTCACGTTCACAGGTGTTTTTCATGATAAGGAAACCGGGAAAGCCGCGAGACTTTGCGGGACAAGTGTTTCGCGCGCGACGTTGCACAATCAGGATTATATTTCTGATATGCACATCGGAGTCGGAGGCGCTTACAAGCTTTTCAAGTCGGGAGAGATAATTCCAAAACTCAATGGCTGCGTGGATGAACCGGCACAAACGTACAGGGCACCCTTGTTTTGCCCGGTCTGCGGGTCAAAACTTATCCGCGAGGAAGACACGGCGGACATCAGGTGCGTGAATCCGGCATGCCCGGCGCAGCTTTCGCGCACGATCGCGTATTTCTGCTCGATCGACTGCATGAATATTATGGGGCTCGGCGATACACTGGTCGATGCTTTGATCCGCGAAGGTTATCTTCACAGTTACGCTGACATTTATCATCTGAAGGAGCATCGTGACGCATTGATTGAGGCAGGCACGATTGGCAAGGAGAAGAATACGGACAAGCTGCTCGCATCGATCGAGACCTCGAAGTCTGCCGGACCAGTGAGGCTTCTCACGGCTCTCGGAATTCGCAATGTCGGGCGTTCTACTGCGCGCACAATCATGCAGCACTACAAGTCAATCGATGAACTCATGAGGGCCGCGGGTTCAACTTCGGCGAACGATGTTACTGACGCGGCGGCCTCAGGGGATGTTGCGGATGTGGGCCAGGTCACAACACATGGGACTGACGCTATCGCGGCGGCCTCAGGGGATGCCGGATTGTCTGACTATGCTCATGCGAAGGCACCGGCGGCCGGAAGGCGGCTCACCGGTTTACAGGAAATCCCGGATGTCGGAGACATTACAGCGCAGTGTATACAGGAATTTTTTGGTGATCAGGCTAATGTAGCAATCATTCGTGATCTTGAGGTAAGCGGCGTTGAGATGGTGATGAAGGCCGAGGAAGGGAGCTCTGACAAGCTTGCAGGTCTGACTATCGTTGTGACAGGCACTCTGCCTACGCTCGGACGCAAAGAGGTCACTGAGCTTATTGAGAAGAATGGCGGTAAATGTGCCGGCAGCGTCTCCAAAAAAACAAGTTATCTCGTAGCCGGCGAGGCTGCCGGCTCCAAGCTCACAAAAGCCCAGGAACTGGGCGTTCCGGTCATCACTGAGGATGATTTGAAGAAGATGGTGTGATTGGCAAGTTGTTACAGGCTTGTGGCTTCATCCGGAACCTGTATTTCCCGGCCAAAGGGATGAATAACTTGTTGCCACAGTCTTGCGGCTTCATCCGAACCTCGCCAAACAAGTCAGAATAGATGAATGACCGAAGTAGTGGCTCAGATTTCAAGTTATGTGGGTTGATTTGCAGGTCAGCATAAGGAAAAATAGTTGCCAAACAGGCCAAACAGGCCAAACAGGCCAAACAGGCCAAGCAGGCCAA
>JAAZDA010000450.1 GCA_012512995.1 Clostridiales bacterium
CTATTGCCCTCCGCACTTCGAACATGCAGGCATCTTTCCCTTCACTTCTGATAATTTAGCTTCATAAACAGTGCGTTTTATTCCAGGGCAGGTGGATGATGAATGATACCTGTTTCCTTCCGATGTGATCAGAACAGTTCCCGTTGACGATGGGTGACAGCTTTCACACGGATAATACTTTGCTCCGCCTTTGTTCCTCAGGCTGTCCAGTTCTGAAGCATTTACTGTCCTGATTGAAGGATTCAGGTATGTGCAACCGCGGTCACAGTGATAGACCGTTCCTGATGCCGTGTAATATACTGTCGGATCATCGTCATCTTCTTTATCATGATCCTCTGGCTCAGCGCCAATATCGTAACCCACCCATGCATGTGAATAGAACCGGTTCTGCATTGAAAAATCGTCGACCCCCGGGATCCTGATGAACGGCCGCACACGGTAATCCGCAATAAGATCGACATTATCGCCTCCGGCCAATATCTGTGACTGCGCATATGAAATGCTGTCCGCGCCGCCAGATAGACATGTTTTATCCAGATATCCCGCGCCCAGATGGTCTGTGACTTTTTCCTTTACATATGTCTCAGACAAAACAAACGATGCCGCAGCTTCGGCAATTCCAAAGTCCGCGCCCGTCTCGCCCTGGTATGTGTCATCACCTGCCTGTATATTAAGGATGTCCGCGAGACCATAGCGGTAATAGTAAGCATATTCAGATATCTGAGTCCCTGTTTCATGAAGCGCAGCCAGCATATTGCTCTGCAGCCTGATCATATCGAATATGAACAACACATTCATAATAAAGAAGAGAAAAACAGGGACTACCATGGCAGCTTCAACTGTCATGCTACCATCAGTCTCTGACTTTGGGGGAAACGGGAGCAACACCCTTTTGGTGTTTTTGCCTGTCCGGAGAGCTTTACCTTTTGATGTGGTTTTCTTTATTGCTTTTTTCCAAAAGGGCATTGCTCCCGCCTCCTGTCTGTTTCTCATGTATGTTTTCTTCAGTTGTAACTGATCTCTCTCTTCATCGGATAGCTATACCCGAATGAACTCGAAGTAACAGACGAGATTCCAAACGCATCCATGCACCAATCTATTCTGAAGTTTTCATTACACTCCGTTTCTCTTATGTCCATTTCCATCACATCCATCAGACGGTAATTCTTCTGAGAGCCATTTTCCAGAAAGAGGAAGACTCTGAGATAGTCCTTATAGCTCAGACCGCTCCCATCTGTATCTCCTTTTGCAGTTACTGACGACGACAGGACATTCGTAAGTGACGTACTCCATGTCGACGAGTTCTTCATCAATGGCACCTTTCCTCCCGCAAAAAGTGTTTTGACATCCTGTATGGATTCAATGTAAGCCCATGCAAACAAGATAGCGGCTTTCACGGCCTCCGCCGCCTCAGGCACAAGGAGTACTGTGGTAATTGCCAGTGCCACTGCTTCAGCTTCCGCGCACTTGCCGGAATCCGAAAAGATATAAATACAGTTTGCTGCTTCTCTGACAAGAAGAAGCCTCAATGCCATAGAATTCAGATTCGCTTCATCTGATCGATCTCCGAATAATATGTATTCCACCTCATATGAAAGTTTTCCCTGCTTAACTTCTTCTTTGTAATTACTGCACTTTTCCAGGATAAACTCATCAAATACAACTGCATCAGCACGGTCATAATCATGTGTATTATCAGGTTCCAGACCTGTTCCTGTATGAAAATCCCTGTGAGACAGGCATTCACCTGTGTCTATTTCCGTGTCAGAAATACTTCTGCCTGTGCCGAGCACCTGATCCAGTGCGAGTGTCGTGCGCAACGCATCGACTTTTTCAGCCGGATTTGAATCGCCTCCCACATTGCTGTCACCACCAGCATCTTCTATTTCTGTTTTCTTTTTATCTGCTTTCTCATTCATCTCCTCCATACGATTGTCATTTTCAGCTTTTCTGTTCTGCCATTCACCTGACTCAAGTCCAAGACCGTTGAACTTATCAACGTCAGAAAGCACCTGAGCTGTTATCTTTCCCAGCTGATCTGCCGACATGTAAGCATATACCTGCTGCCTTATCGCATCTGCATCATTATCTGCGGCACATCTGGTACCTGTTATTTCCAGAGAATCTGTTTGGAGCCCTGTGAATGTCCGGGTGTATCCGAACGGAATATAACCGCCCTGACTGTAATTTTCACAGATGTATTTCTCAAGATGTTCTTTTACCCTTTGATCAGACGGGGAATCTGTGCCATAAGATTCATCCACAAAGAACATGTCGTACTGCTTGTGCATTTCACGATGAAACTCTCCGAGTACTGAGTTCATGGCTGCATCCGAAACAAGTTCGATCTGCATCCTTATCGCATTCATCCTCGCACCTTCAATAAGGGTGAAAAAGAGAGACAGTATTACCGTGAGTGACATTGCCAGATAAACCGTCAGGTATCCGGCTGCTTCTTTCTCTTTCATTTATACGGTCCGCCCCTCTTTCCACCAAATCGGAATAAAAACTGTATCCTGGCTATACTGCCGCCTAAGACATCACCGTGTTGCTGTCGTTCGTTATGGTCTGGAACACATTCTTCACCAGTGCAGTGAGTTGTTCCTTGAATATAATGACCAGTCCGATAAGGACCACTATTATGAGTATAATTTCAACTGTTCCCATACCTCTTTCATCCGATAAAAAGCTCTTGTTTCCGCATTTCTTAAGATGATACATGTCATTTCTCCTTTCCCCCGTCACCGCGATATGGCAGCATTCATTGTCTGCCTGCTTGCCTTTCATTCGCAGGATCAGGATTATATATCCGGAGCATTCAGCCCCGGGTCTGTAATGAGTCACATGGCAAAACTGCTGTACGCCGGGATAATAATGATGACCATCGTGACAACCAGCATAAGGATCATCGGAAACAGGAGCTTTGTTCCTGCCTCCTCACCCATTTGCCTTGCTATGTTCTTTCTCTGCGCGAATGCCGCCCCGGCCTCAGTCTGCAGCATAGATAACAAGGTACTGTTACCTTTCCTCAGGTTCTGTGTAAGCAATGAACAGAATTTGGAATACTGAAGAGTGCCGCATCTCTGTCCAAAATGCATATATGCGTCCTGTTCCGAAATTCCGCTGTCGAGTTCATGTCGCATTAGAAGAACTTCCTCATATACATACCTTTCTTTCCCATCGTGCATCTTCTCCTTCTCATAATCTCCGGCAATTTTGGAAAAAGAACTGCGTATGCTCATCCCTGCGCCCGCAAACAGCACCAGTCTGCTAATAAGCTGTGGGTAATCCAGTTGGAGCTGCCTGCTCCTTTGTTCTATCCTGCGATGCAGATCAGAATCACCTGCATAGAAACTTACAATTCCCATGATGAATACAAGAATGAATATCATCAGCGAACTGTCATTTACTGAATCTCTCCAGGAGATCGGCAGATCTTCCGCCTCTGATGGGAGTGTCATTTTCTCGGATTCTGCAGTCCTGCTGTCTGCTTCTGACAGAGCCTCATCTATTGATCTGCGCATTTTTTCATCTGGAGAAAGGGCAGGCGGAATAACTGCTATTTCAAAACATTTTTCATATTGTCTCTTATCGAGAGTAAGCTTAGCTGTTATCACCACTCTGGCTTTCTCGCCTTCATGAAGTTCATCACTGTAAACAGTTCCGTTCGAATCTACCAGACCATATTTACTGCTTTCATATTTTATAGAGAAGGGCAGACCATCAAGTGATTTCGGCAGATTCAGATCATGACTGACGTTCATGAGATCCGGATTTGTGCCTTTAATCGTTTTCCCAAGTTCATCAAAAGCTTTTTCTGCAAGCGTGTCTGTTTCTTCCTTCGTATATTGTCTCGGTGTGATTGTGATCGGATATTCCCCATATGACCCCTTGCTTCCATCTGTCGCTTCAAGAACAACATCTTCACTGTTCTCCCCATACTCCGGTCTCAAAAGAGCGCCGCCATCCTTTATTACAGAGCTCGTATGGGCTGACACATATACCAGCGTTGCAAGTACACTGGCAGCAAATGCAAATATCAGTGAATTCCTTATTTTGCCGATGTAATACTCGACAACAGTCCTCTCATATCCAGGCGAAGGGTTTAATTTCCTCAGATCTGCGCTTACAGACGTCCCTCCGGGCGGCAGTATGCTCATTTTCCTGCTGCGTCTGAAACCCATTATTTTCCTGTAGACGAAGACCGCGATCCTTTCGAAGGCAGCCTGAAACGCTGTGATCTTATCTGTGCTGAAGATCTCTTCTTTTCTCGTGACAACGAACAATATCACAAATATCGCTATGCATGAAACATATAAAATTATCATCTTGCCCTCCCATGCATCAGATGTTTATTGACACTATTTTTTCTGAAAGAGCATATGCCGCCAGGTATATCGCAAGGCACACAGACATCACGACGATCCCGGTCACGTTATGATACAGAGGTGCAAAAAAATCCTCAGATGTCGCGCCTATGTATAAAACAATAGCGAACGGCACCACATCCATGATTTTCTGCTCCATTTTTTTGGCCGAAACAAGTACATTTATTTCGCTCTCCACATCCATCCGGTCCTGCAAAAGTGAGACTGTCCTCGACATGATCTCCACCATGTTTCCTCCGCTTTTTCTTGCTATCGAAAAAGTCGCTGCGAATTCCCTGATATCGGCAATATCACTTCTTTCTCCGAACTCTGTCATAAGGATTTCTATTGAAATCCCGGCATCCATACCCCTGACAACTATCAACAGTTCTCTGCATATTGCACTTGTACTGCCATACAGCATCTCCATTTCCCTGTATGTCTCACGAAATGAGTTTTCTGCTGAATAACCGGCGCGCTGCGCTGTTATAAGACTCCCAAGGGCTTCCTTGAATTGCTGCGTCAACTCTTCTTTTTTCTTTTCCTGTTTCATGATTCCCATACGCCTGCAGAATGGGATCATCAGTGGCGCAAGGATCAATACGGCAAACAGCGATCTGTAGAAAAACCACGAAAAGAACAGCACGAGCATAATACCGGCAGCGGTGATCAACGGATCCCGCACTGCGAACATCGCGACTCCCTTGCTTTACCCGCCCATGATGCCTGCTGCTCTGAGTTTTCCACAGTCCGAAAGACTGTTTTTTTTCTTCCAGCAGCCGATGATCTTTCCGTTCTCATCCTCGCCCTCCTCTTCAAAACAAAAGAGATTTCTCAGTTCTATTCTTCCATCGCTTATGCCACATACTTCATCTATCTCCAGCAGTTTTCTGCTGCGATCCCGCAGTCTTCCCAGGTGCACTATTATGTCCAGTCCTGACGCTATCTGCGCTCTTATCGCCGCAAGCGGCAGTTCAACCGTTCCCATAAGCACCATGGTCTCAAGTCTTGAGAGCATGTCATGTGCCGAATTGGCATGCCCGGTACTCATTGAACCGTCATGTCCTGTATTCATAGCCTGAAGCATATCGATTGCCTCACCTCCTCTGACCTCGCCTACGATAATCCTGTCCGGCCTCATTCGCAGTGAAGACCTTATAAGATCCCTGATAGATACCTCTGCGCAGCCCTCATTATTTGCATTCCTTGCCTCAAGCCTCACAAGGTTCGGTATGTGTTTTATCTGTAGCTCTGCATTATCTTCAATCGTGATGACCCTTTCCCCCTCAGGTATAAAATCTGAAAGGGCATTCAAAAAAGTGGTCTTACCTGATCCGGTTCCTCCACTTATAAAAATGTTGTACCCGGCACACACTATCGTCTTGAGAAAACCGACTGTTTCTTCAGACAGCGCTCCAAGTTTAAGGAGTGTCGGCATCCGTATAGGCTCATCCGGAAAACGCCGTATAGTGACAGTTGGACCGTTCAGCGCTATCGGAGGGAGAACTACATTGACACGCGCACCGTTCGCAAGTCTTGCATCAACTATCGGTGAGCTGGCATTTACGACCCTGTCACACGATGAGACCACCTGTTGGATCACATCTTCAAGTTTCTCTTCTGATGCAAAATGTGCAGGATACAGACCTATCCGTCCATCACGCTCAACAAAGATCTGATCCCTGCCATTTATCATGATTTCCGTGATTGTCGGATCATCGATCAACTCCTGCAGAACATCAAGTTTTCTGATTGAGTAGAAAAGGTCCTGTCTCAAATGCTTCATATCTTCCAGCGAAACATTCAATTCCGGAGCATCCTTTATTACCTCATCATCGATAAGATCAAGGATCTCTTCATCTTTTACTTCCCTGGAAAAATCAATTTTTCTGATGATCCTGCTGTGTAATTCACCGCGGATCTCCATATACTTTTCATCCATCATCCGCCCGGTACCACTGTTTCCATGAGCTTCCGTACATAATTTGCAAGTTCTCCATGCGTCAGTTCCGCGAGATTCGCCGGCAATTCCCTGAACACAGGCATCTGCCACCTTCTTGTTTTGGCATATACATCTTCATATCCTTTCTGGCGCAGGATTTCACGATACTGCTGCATCTTAGCTTCTGAAACTGCACACTCCGGCCGGATGATCGTAATCACGCTGCTGCACTCCCGTAGCACGTCAAGAAGTCCATTTGTGGATTCGGTAAGATCGAGTATCAGATACTCATACTCTGTGACGAGCTCAATTGTCCTGAACAGTTCTATCCATTGATTTTTCTGTACTGACTGAAGTTCTATAAATGATTTCATAGGTGGCAGGAAATTCAGTCCGTTTATCTCCTCTGTCATAAGCCCTATCTGTGCTGACACCTTCTCCCTGGCACAATCGTTGTAATACACGAGATCACTGACACTGCCCCTGAATGTTCTGTTCAGCAGCTGCGACAATCCACTGTAATTCTCGAAATTCATATAAAGGACTTTATGTTTCCTTGCCAGGATCTCACCTATGGTAAACGAGACCTGGGTCTGCAGGCAGCGACTGATCGGCGTGTAGACCCCGATTATCTTGAGGTCTGACGAATGGCGGATCGCAGTCGGCAGAACCGTCCCATTCTCTTTGCTTGACTCAATGCACATTTTCATGATCACTTCGAAAATGCACTCCATAGACTGATATTTGCTCACAGATCGTATATC
>JAAZDA010000451.1 GCA_012512995.1 Clostridiales bacterium
CTATCTGTAACTGCTTGCCATCATTATTGGTGATATTTCCGCTGAAGTCGGGTCTTTCCGTTTCTTTATCATCGCTGCTTTTCTCACCTTCAGGCTCTGTGAGTACGCTGTCATCAGCAGTGTATTTCGAATCTACTGAACTTGCTGCAGATGCATCGGTAGTTGCGGCAGAGTCGGCGGCAACTGAGGTGGCCGCCGACTCTGCGTCCGTTGTTGCTGCTGTCGCTGCTTCAGAAGTAGCAGCTGCAGATGAAGTAGTTTCTGATGATGATTCCGATGAAGATGTCGTACTGTTGCCGCATCCTGCAATCAGTGAGCAACAGATAGCGGTGGAGAGAAGAATAGCTGTTAGTTGTTTTATTTTCATATAATCCTTTCAAATCTGATTTTTCCCGAAACTGTCGTAATTATACTCGCTGCTGTATTGATTTACAAATTTCCGGTACTGCGTTCATTGAGTAGTTGGTGTAATAGACCACAAATCCCGGTCTTGAGCCGGCAGGCTTCTTTACATCTTTGCGAAGGAGATAGTCGATCTCTACTTTGCTCTGTTCGCGGCCGCTGGAGTAGTAAGCGGCAAGAGATGCGGCCTCTACAAAGGTGCGGTCGGGGATGGCATCCATTTTATCGCCATTTGTTTTGAGGACGACGTGAGATCCCGGAATATCATTGGCGTGGAACCAGAGGTCGCCGCCGTTCGCAAACTTGAATGTCAGTTCGTCATTCTGAAGGTTGTTCTTGCCGACATAAATGTCATAGCCATCAGAGCTTACATAATGAAGGGGCTTGCTCTTCGTGATTCTTTGCTTTGAGGATTTGCCAGATTTGCCGCCTTTGCCGCCGACGCGCTGGTCGAGGCTGCCGCGATGATGAATGAGACCGCTCTGGATCATTTCCTGTTTGATTTCGGCGAGATCAGCATCGTCTGCTGAAACTTCGAGGGAAACCTTGATGCTTTCAAGCTGATCGATCTCAGCCTTTGTTTCGGCGGTGAGTTCGGTCAGAGCCTCAGCTGTGCGCTTGAGTTTGTTGTAGCGCTCGAAGTTCTTCTTGGCATTAGCTGCGGGAGATAGCATAGGGTCGAGCGGAACAGTTGTTTTCTCGTTAGTGTAGTAATTATCGAGGATCGCAGATTTGGAGCCTTCAGGGATTTCATATCCGTAGACATTGAGTAGCTCGCCATACACACGATACTTGTCTTTCTTCTCAGTATCTTTAAGCTGTTTGCACTGAAGATCATATTTATGGAGATCACGTTCAAGAAGCGTCTGAACGATTCTGCGAAGATCAGAGGAACGCTGATGAATGCGGGTGATCTTGTTCTTTTCCGCATAGTAGAATTCAAGGAGCGCTGACATACTTGCAAATGATTTTGCCTGCATCTCAGAAAACGACTTAAGTTCAAAGGCAGAATACTCTTTGGGAATGAAACGGGTAAGAGCCGGATCTTCAGAAAGATCATGAGCATCATTTACAGCTGAGGATGAAATAACACCGGGCTGTTTAACACCGGTTCCGTATACAGTAGGATTGAAGTTGCCTGACTTGATATCTTCTACAAGCGCGTGAAATTCATTCCAAAGTCTGTCTTTTTCTTCGCGGTCAAGACTTGCGGAACTCATATCATTCTTAATGTCGGCTCTGGTACAGAGTTCATTGCCGGTGATATTAGAGAAGCCGGTATATGTTTTGACGAGTAGAGATGAAGGATCAATATCATTGTTGAGAGCAGAATAGAAACTGGGCTCAGTCTCACTCAGAGGGTCACGTTTGTTCTGAGTTTCAGGGATGAAATAAGGGCGCCCGGGCAGCACCTCGCGGACAGAGCTTACCATGCCGGAGATGTGTTTGATGCTGTCGACTATCTGTTCATTTTCATCTATGAAAATGAGATTGCTGTATTTGCCCATGAGCTCGAGAACCAGCGTATGATGACAGACATCGCCCATCTCGTTCAGATGCTCGATCTCAAAGCGGAGAATACGCTCCAGTCCTGGCTGAGTTACAGAGCTGATCTTACCATTAGTAATATACTTGCGAAGAAGCATA
>JAAZDA010000452.1 GCA_012512995.1 Clostridiales bacterium
ATGATGATCTCGATAATCCAATCGGCACAGGGATCAGAATAAGAAAATACTATTCAAAGATCCGCGATATCCTCAAAGAGTATAATTCCAAGGCGATCATCGGGGATATAATGATGAACAAGATACCGGTCTTTGTCCCGCATGGGAGCGGGGAGCCTGACTATAATGAAAGAATAGAAATTATAGACAAGATCAGGATGATCGTGACGCAGCTCGAAGACAAAACATGTGTCTGCTTCAGGATCGGAATCGGAAAAGTAAAACCGATGCCTGATATGAAAACATCATACCAGGAGGCACTGCGATCGCTGTTTGCCGGGGGCGGACCTGTATCACACGCTGATGATCTGCCTGTTGCCTGTGAATATGAGAAGGACTATCCGATAGATACGGAGAACCAGATATTTGATGGCATAAAACGCGGTGATGTCGATTCGACGGCGGATGCCGCTGACAGGTTTTTTATCTGGATGCAGGAGACGCAGGAGAACCATGAATCGAGCGTAAGACTAAAGGCACTCGAATTTGTTTTGTGGGCAGAACATATTGCGTACCAGGATGGAGGAATGGGACTTTATCGTTTCACAGACAGAGCGGATTACATGGACATTTCGCAGAGGCTCAGCCTCGATGAGCTGCATGACTGGTTCGTAAGGAGAATAAAAGAGGCCGCTGCAAAGATAGCAGACAAAACAAAGTCACGCGCAGATTCGCTCACAGACAGAGCCAAAGCCTACATTGACGGTCATTACCAGAATGACATTTCGCTAGATGATGTTTCGAGAGAGATGAACATAAGCCCGTATTATTTCAGCAAGCTCTTCAAGGAAGAGGCAGGTATAACATTTATAGAGTACCTGACAACGCTGCGCATGACAAAAGCCAAAGCGCTGCTCTCAGATCCGGCAATTCCGGTGAAGGAAGTCGGCACAAAGGTCGGATATCAGGACCCGAATTATTTCAGCAGAATATTCAAGCGGTATACAGGAAAGACCCCGACTGAATTCAGGGGATAGATATAATCAGGAGGTGATTGTTTTGAAAGAAGGAATACTTGTCATTAATTATGGTTCGGATTATCAGGAGACCAGAGAAAAGAGCACGGATATGGTATACAGGGAGATCAGGGACAGATATCCGGATCTGCCTTTGTATGAGTGCTTTACGAATAGAAGGATACTGAATCTGTCTGACGAAGAGAGGAAGGCCCGCAATTATCCGAATCTGGAGGAGACTCTTGAAAAGATCGCGGGAGATGGCATAGAGCATCTTTATGTTTCAATGACACTGCTGGTACCTGTGCCGGAGTACTACAAGGCGCTCGAGACTATGAGAAAATATAAGGACAGGATCCCGTTCATACAGGTGACGCACCCTGCGATCTATGACCGCAGTGACAGCGCCAGAGTCGCGAAGGCACTTATTGATGCGGTGAAATTTGATCCTGAAAAGGCATATATTCTTCTGGCTCACGGGACGGCAGAGCTCGTAGACGACTGCTATGTCGATGTGACAAGAGAGATACACGCGGCCGGTTATAAACTTGTGTATGTCGCGCTCCTTAAGGGCTCGCCCACGCTTTCATCTGCAATCGGAAAACTTCAGGAATACCGTTACGATGATATCGTAACGATAGTACCTTTTATGGTCGGCGCCGGATACAGTGTCCGCAGCACGCTTGACGCAAACCAGAATCCCTTCCTCAGCAAGATTTCAAAGGCGGGATTCAGAACAAGG
>JAAZDA010000453.1 GCA_012512995.1 Clostridiales bacterium
CATTGGTGTTGATAAGGAAGAGCAGGAAGAAATTTTGAACACCATTCATAGCTGCATGGGACAGTAACAACTTAAAAAGAATACTTTTTAGGACTCCATCGGGGGTCCTTTTTTCGTGGAGGTGATGGCGAATGAGAAAACTGAAAAAGTATAAACCCACGAAGCTTATGGCGAAGTCTTCTCATTACGATGAGCAGATGGCGGATTATGCCGTCAGCTTTATTGAGGAACTATGCCATACCAAAGGAACGTGGGCAGGAAAAAAATTTGAACTGATAGACTGGCAGGAACAGATTATAAGGGATCTGTTCGGTGTACTGAAACCAAACGGATATAGACAGTTCAACACAGCCTATATCGAGATACCCAAGAAACAGGGAAAATCGGAACTTGCAGCTGCCGTTGCACTTCTTCTTTTATGTGGTGATGGAGAAGAAAGAGCAGAAGTGTACGGATGTGCAGCAGACAGAAACCAGGCAAAAATCGTATTTGATGTTGCCGTTGATATGATAAGGTTCTGCCCAGCTCTTATGAAAAGAGTGAAGATACTGGAATCGCAGAAGAAGATCATCTATAAGCCTACAAACAGTTCCTACCAGGTTCTGTCGGCAGATGTTGCAAACAAGCACGGCTTTAATACACACGGAGTAATCTTTGATGAGCTGCACACCCAACCAAATCGAAAACTCTATGATGTAATGACCCAGGGTTGGGGTGATGCCCGTATGCAACCGTTGTATTTTCTTATTACAACAGCCGGGAATGATACGAACTCCATCTGCTATGAGATACACCAGAAGGCTTTAGATATTGAGGCAGGCAGAAAAGTTGACCCTACCTTTTATTCCGTTATCTATGGTGCAGATGAATCAGAAGACTGGACAGACCCTAAAGTATGGAAGAAAGCAAATCCATCACTTGGCATCACAGTTGCCATAGAAAAGGTAAAAGCTGCCTGTGACTCTGCAAAGCAGAATCCCGGAGAAGAAAACTCCTTCAGACAGCTAAGACTTAATCAGTGGGTAAAACAGTCGGTACGATGGATGCCGATGGAAAAGTGGGATGCCTGCGATTTTGTCGTTAATGAAGATGATCTGGAAGGTCGTGTATGTTACGGCGGACTGGACTTATCCAGTACAACCGATATCACGGCATTCGTGCTTGTGTTTCCACCACTTGATGAGGATGACAAATATATCATTCTTCCTTATTTCTGGGTGCCGGAAGACACCCTTGACCTTCGAGTGCGAAGAGACCATGTTCCCTATGATCTGTGGGAGCGAAAAGGCTATCTGCAGACAACCGAAGGAAATGTTGTTCACTATGGTTACATCGAGAATTTCATAGAAAGTCTTGGTGAGAGATTCAACATCAGAGAGATTGCCTTTGACCGTTGGGGAGCAGTACAGATGGTTCAGAACCTGGAAGGCATGGGATTTACCGTTGTGCCTTTCGGACAGGGATTCAAAGATATGAGTCCACCGACCAAGGAACTGATGAAGCTTGTGCTTGAACAGAAGATAGCACACGGCGGTCATCCGGTTTTAAGGTGGAACATGGATAACATCTTTATCCGTACTGATCCGGCAGGAAACATCAAGGCAGATAAGGAAAAATCAACTGAAAAGATTGACGGTGCCATTGCAACAATCATGGCACTTGATAGAGCAATCAGATGTGGTAATGAAGTGACTGAATCTGTCTACGATA
Source organism: Clostridiales bacterium (assembly GCA_012512995.1). Taxonomy (GTDB): domain Bacteria; phylum Bacillota; class Clostridia; order Lachnospirales; family Lachnospiraceae; genus CAG-791. Next base: position 1,711 of record JAAZDA010000453.1, read on the forward strand.
CGAGAGGATTACTTGTCTTCTGATTTGACAATGACAAGTTTTCCTTCTTCGCAATGAACAGAGACTTTATCTCCTTTGTGGAATCCGTAGTCTTCAAGCCAGAGACCACTTATACGAAGTGCCGGAACACCTTTATACTGATATCCACTTACAGAAGATACAGTCAGAATTCGGTCATCCTTTTTAGGACGCTTTCGAGTGGTCTTGTCTTTACCACGGGTTTTAACAAAATTGTATGAATACATAAATTATCAACTCCTTTCTATGGGAAATAAAAATAAACGGAGGAATAGCAATGAGTATTTTTTCAGGATTATTCAGAACAAGAGATGCTCCTACAAACAGAACATGTGGCAGTGCTTATTCGTTCTTTATGGGCAGCAGTACTGCAGGAAAAAATGTGAATGAGAGAAGTGCTATGCAGATGACGGCAGTATATGCCTGTGTGCGTATACTTTCGGAAGCAATCGCAGG
>JAAZDA010000454.1 GCA_012512995.1 Clostridiales bacterium
CCTGATAATTACAGGATAGGCTATACGTATTCGATAATTGTATTTGGCATAGATGTCGAAGAGGTTGAATACACATACAGACTTGATGGGCCTTATGATCCTTCCAAAGGTCTTCTTTTTGACAAGAAAAATGATCTGCTTGATCCATATGCAATGGCTGTAGTCGGGCAAAGCCATTGGGGAGAGGATAACGTCAATAACGGTGGATACAGGGCGCGTATCGTCTATGATGATTACGACTGGAAAGATTCGCGTTTTCCGCGCATACCTATGCAGGATTCCATCATATATGAGATGCATGTGCGTGGATTTACAATGAACAGATCCTCGGGAGTCCAATACCCCGGTACATTTGCCGGTCTCATTGAGAAGATTCCTTACCTTAAAGAACTCGGCGTGACGGCTGTTGAGCTGATGCCTATTATGGAGTTCGATGAGACGATAAACTCCAGGGATTACAATGGCAGAAAGCTATATGAATACTGGGGCTACAACACTGTTTCGTTCTTTGCGCCCAACACTTCGTATGCTGCTTCTCATGAATTCAATTATGAAGGGCGCGAGCTCAAAAATATGATCCGCATCCTTCACGAGAACAATATTGAAGTCATAATGGACGTTGTCTTCAATCATACTGCCGAAGGAAATGAGAACGGGCCAACGATCAATTTCAAAGGTTTTGGCAACAATATCAGTTACCTTATAGATTCCCACGGCAAGTATTACAACTTCAGCGGCTGCGGCAACACCCTCAACTGCAACCATCCGCTCATACAGCGGTACATTCTTGAATGTCTTCGCTATTGGGTAACTGCATACAGAATATATGGATTCCGTTTTGATCTCGCGAGTATCCTCGGGCGCAACAGAGATGGCACGCCTATGGACAATCCGCCGCTCATCGAGAATCTGGCTGATGATCCCATACTTGGAAAAATAAAACTGATAGCAGAGGCCTGGGATGCAGGTGGAATGTATCAGGTCGGTCATTTTCCCGCATACAGACGCTGGGCAGAATGGAACGGCTCTTACAGAGACTGCCTGAGAAGTTATCTCAAGGGCGATTTTTCTAATGCAAAAGAGACAGCAGACAGGATCACAGGTTCACCCGATCTTTATCATGGTGTTTATGAGGGATACACCTCATCCGTCAACTTTCTGACCTGCCATGACGGCTTCACGCTGAATGATCTCTATTCATATAATGAGAAGCACAATGAAGTCAATGGCTGGGATAACACAGACGGAACAAACGACAACCGTTCCTGGAACTGTGGCGTTGAAGGTCAGACAGAAGACCCGGAGATTCTGGCTCTTCGCCACAAGATGATGAGAAACGCAATAACCGTGCTAATGTGCAGCCGCGGCACCCCGATGATATTCTCAGGTGATGAGTTCTGCAACACGCAGTACGGTAATAACAACACTTACTGTCAGGACAATGAGATATCGTGGCTTGACTGGGCAGACAAAGAGAAGAACAAATCATTTTTTAATTTCTACCGCAAAATGATCAGATTCAGGAAACGTCATCCTGTTATCAGCAGAAAGATGCTGCCTACTGCATGTGGCCTCCCCGATGTCCAGACAAGCGGTGCTGATACGCGTTACCCGTATATTGATTCAAACACATCGACTTTATGTGTTTTGTTCTCAGGACGTCTTCACGAGGATGCACCTGATGATGCGGTCTTTATGATCATCAATGCGCATTGGGAGACACATGAAATAATACTTCCGGCACTGCCTGACGGATATACATGGCAATTGGTGGTAAATACAGATGACTGTGAACACAGTTGCTACTACGATAAGCCCGTACAGTTCGACAATCGCGGCAAAACATATGTAAACCCGCGCTCTGTGCTTGTATTCACGCTTCTGCAGAACTGAAATGAGGCAATCCTGATAAATGTATGATGTCGGGGTCAAAACCATGTTTTAGCTATGATGCTATGAATTTCCTGATACGGAGGTAAGCAAATGGACAGACAGAAAATTCTTGTTGTTGATGATGAGGAGAGGATGAGGAAACTTGTAAGAGACTTCCTGGTCCGCGATGGTTTTGACGTGCTCGAAGCAGGGGACGGCGAAGAGGCACTTGAGCTCTTTGATAAACAGGAAGATATTTCTCTCATCATACTTGATGTGATGATGCCAAAGCTTGACGGCTGGGAGACGGCCAAAGAGATAAGAAGAGATTCAAAAGTACCGATAATCATGCTCACAGCGAAATCAGATGAATCTGACGAACTCAGAGGTTTTGACGTCGGGATAGATGAATATGTCACGAAACCTTTCAGCCCACGCACGCTCGTTGCGAGGGTCGAAGCGATACTCAGGCGGACGGTCGGCACTCCGGAGGACAGGATAGAGATAGCCGGAATCGTAGTCGATAAGGCAGCTCACACTGTCACGATAGACGGACAGCAGATAGATCTGAGCTTCAAAGAGTTCGAGCTGCTCACATATTTCATGGAGAACAAAGGACTCGCGCTTAGCCGTGAGAAGATCCTCAGCAGCGTCTGGAATTATGACTACTACGGCGACGCCAGGACAATTGATACGCATGTCAAGAAACTTCGCAGCAAGATGGGGGAGAAGGGTGACCTCATCAAGACCATCTGGGGAATGGGGTACAAGTTCGAAGTGTGATATTTCGCAATATAGCATTGCATTTTATTGGCATGTGCGATATTATATCAGAAATCAAACGAGTGTATTATTGTATACACGGATTTGACAGAATACAGAGGAGAACGGGACTGAGATACAGAATTCTGCCTCGTTCAATACAAATGGAGGATATTATGAAAAATTACAGAAAGGTTTTAGGACTTACACTTGCAGCTACTATGGCTGTGGGAATGCTTGCAGGCTGCGGAAGCACAGCTACAGGCGACACAGCAACATCGCAGACAGCTGACAGCGCTGCATCGAGTGCAGACGCAGCTACCTCAACAGCAGCAGAGGGCGGCACATTCAAGATCGGTGTCATCGGGCCTCTTACAGGCGCTGCTGCAGCTTATGGTTCAGCAGTTGCAAACGCAGCACAGATCGCTGTTGACGAGATCAACGCTGCAGGCGGAATGAATGGTTATCAGGTAGAGCTCAAGAGCGAAGATGATGAGCTTGATTCCACAAAGTCTGTCAATGCTTACAATACACTGAAGGACTGGGGCATGCAGTTCCTGCTCGGCTCAGTCACATCAGGCTGCTCTATCGCAGTAAGTGAAGAGACAAAGAATGACAACATGTTCCAGCTTACACCTTCAGGATCAGCTGTTGACTGCGTCAAGTATGACAACGCTTTCCGTGTATGCTTCTCAGATCCTGCACAGGGCACTGCTTCAGCTCAGTACATCGGAACACACAAGCTCGCAGACAAGGTCGGCGTTATCTATGACAGTTCAGATGTTTATTCAAGCGGTGTCTATCAGTCATTTGAGACAGAAGCTGCTAATCAGGGCTTTGAAATAGTTTCAGCAGAGGCATTTACATCTGATAACAAGACAGACTTCTCTGTACAGCTCCAGAAAGCAAAAGATGCAGGAGCAGAACTTGTTTTCCTGCCTATCTATTACACAGAAGCTTCACTTATCCTGGCTCAGGCCAACACAATGGATTATAAGCCTACATTCTTCGGATGTGATGGCATGGATGGTATCCTCAGTGTTGAGAACTTTGATACAAGCCTCGCTGAAGGTCTGATGCTTCTTACACCTTTCTCAGCTGATGCTACAGATGATCTTACAGTAAACTTTGTAAAAGCTTACGAAGACAAGTATAATGGAGAAGTTCCGAACCAGTTCGCAGCTGATTCTTATGATGGTGTATATGCTATCAAGGCAGCTATCGAAAAGGCCGGAATTACACCTGATATGAGCATTTCAGATATCTGTGAAGGCATGAAGACGGCTATGACGCAGATCTCAGTAGACGGACTTACTTCTTCAGCAATCACATGGGATGCTTCAGGTGAGCCTACAAAGGAGCCAAAGGCTGTTGTTATCAAAGACGGCGCTTACGCTCTTGCTGAGTAATCATGATTTCGTTACTGGCGAATTACTCATGACGGAGAACATGCATATACGGTTTTCTGAATTCTGTAAGTCAGTTTTATATTGAGTTTGTTTTAAATCAATGATTACCAAAAGAGGGCACCATTAGTGGCTTGCCCTCTTTTGGATTATTACATATAAGACATTTTTATGGGGGTATTCAACATGCTTAGCTTCCTGAATTATTTCGTCAGCGGACTGAGTCTCGGCAGTATTTACGCGATAATCGCACTCGGCTATACCATGGTTTATGGCATTGCCAAAATGCTGAACTTCGCGCACGGCGACTTCATAATGATAGGCTGCTATATGATCTTTACTATCGTATCGACCATGGGTCTTCCGCCTGTTGCCGGTATTATTGTCGCTGTGATTGTCTGCACGATCCTCGGTGTGACTACAGAAAAAGTGGCCTACAAGCCGCTTCGCGGTGCTTCGTCACCGCTTGCTGTGCTCATAACCGCAATAGGTGTCAGCTACCTGCTCGAAAACGCAGCGCTTCTTATCTTCGGAGCTGATACCAAGTCTTTCACATCTGTCATAAGCTGGAGCGGCATAACGTTGGCCGGCGGACAGCTGAAGATTCAGGGAGTAACAATTGTTACTATCGCAGTAAGTCTTCTTATACTTGTTTTCCTGCAACTCTTTGTCCACAAAACAAGAGAAGGCCAGGCCATGCTCGCAGTCTCACAGGACCGCGGCGCTGCCACTCTTATGGGCATAAATGTCAACAAAACAATTTCCATTACCTTTGCTATCGGTTCAGCGCTTGCTGCCATTGCAGGAGCTCTGCTGTGCTCGGCTTACCCGTCACTTACTCCGTATACAGGCGCTATGCCAGGTATAAAGGCATTTGTGGCCGCAGTTCTCGGAGGTATCGGGTCAATTCCGGGCGCAATGATAGGCGGACTTGTATTGGGCATCATTGAGATACTGTCGAGAACTTATATTTCGTCCCAGCTTTCGGACGCAATTGTTTTCAGTATCCTGATCATTGTTCTGCTGGTCAAGCCTACAGGAATCCTTGGAAAGAATATTCAGGAAAAAGTATAAATTCATGGAGTCTCATATGCGGAAAACTCAGAAGAAAACACTTATAACCTATGCCATAGTAATAATTGCATACATAATTCTGGAAATATTCATGAAGGCCGGTATGATGTCGAGTCATCTTAAGGGTCTTCTGGTGCCGATGGTCTACTACGCGATAGCTGCTGTAGCACTTAATCTTTGCGTCGGCATACTGGGAGAGCTGAGTCTCGGACACGCAGGATTCATGTGCGTCGGAGCCTTTTCGAGCGCGATAGTTTCACAGCTTCTGTCCGGTGCCATACCGGATGCGCTGCGCTTCATTCTCGCTCTTATCATCGGAGTCGTAATATCAGCGCTGTTCGGAATGCTGATCGGCATACCTGTTTTGCGGCTTAACGGTGATTACCTGGCGATCGTCACACTGGCGTTCGGCGAGATCATTAAGAATATTCTCAATTCGATATATCTCGGAGTAGATTCGGCAGGAGTTCATTTGTCACTGAAGAGCCAGATGGCGCTGGGGCTTGCAGATGACGGGAAAGTCCTGATAAACGGTGCAATGGGCATAACAGGAACGCCGCAGGATTCGAATTTCACTATTGCGATCGTCGTGCTCCTGATCTCACTTTTCATAGTACAGAACATGATAGATTCCAGAGACGGAAGAGCCATCATGTCGATACGTGATAACAGGATAGCTTCTGAATCAGTCGGAATCAACATCACCAAATACAAGATGACAGGTTTTGTCGTCTCTGCAGCAATAGCAGGTGCGGCAGGCGTTCTGTTCTCACACAACATAGCTACAATGCAGGCTACAAGCCAATATTTCGGTTATAACGTCTCAATAATGATTCTTGTTTACGTCGTTCTCGGCGGAATAGGAAATATCCGCGGTTCAGTCATAGCGGCATGCATCCTCTATCTGCTGCCTGAGCTGCTCAGAGGCCTCAACAAATACAGAATGCTCATTTATTCAATAGTCCTTATCGTGATGATGATAATCAACTGGTCACCGGCACTTCGGGATAAGAGAGACAAGCTCAGGAAAAAACTCATGAAGGGAGCAGGTCATGGCGCTGCTTGAAGTAACAAATCTCAGCATCACATTTGGCGGCCTCAGGGCTGTCGACAATTTCAATCTGACAATGGAAAAGGGCGAGCTCTATGGACTCATAGGGCCGAACGGAGCCGGCAAAACTACTGTCTTCAATTTACTTACCGGCGTTTATAAAGCTGATGAAGGTCTTATTAAGCTTGACGGTCTTGATATCACAGGCCACAGGACGGCAGAGATCGACCGCGACGGAATTGCCAGGACTTTCCAGAACATAAGACTTTTCAAAGATTTGCCCGTCATTGATAACGTCAAAGTCGGACTTCATAATCAATTCAACTACAGCACGGCGGAAAGTATGCTTCACTGCGGAAGATATCACAAGGTCGAAAAGGAAATGGATGAAGAGGCCATGAAGCTCCTGGGGGTATTTGATCTTGATAAAGAGCGCGATTACCTCAGCGCCAATCTTCCTTACGGCAAACAGAGAAAGCTCGAGATAGCAAGAGCAATGGCCACAAAGCCGAAGCTTCTTCTGCTCGATGAACCGGCAGCCGGCATGAATCCCAATGAGACTGCGGAGCTTATGGAGACCATACAGCTAATAAGAGATAAATTCGATATGACGATCCTTCTTATTGAGCATGACATGAAGCTTGTTTCCGGAATATGTGAGAAGCTGACAGTGCTCAATTTCGGCCGCATTCTTGCTCACGGCGATACAAAGGATGTGCTGGCAAACCCGGAAGTAATAAAAGCTTATATCGGAGAATGAACAGGATCTGATCTGCAGGCACAGGAAACAGATGTCGTGCACAAAATGTAAAAAAGAGGTATGTTATGGCTCTTCTTGAAGTTAAGGACTTAAGCGTATATTACGGTGTCATACAGGCACTTAAAGGAATCTCATTCAGCGTTGACAAGGGCGAGATAGTCGCACTCATCGGCTCGAACGGTGCAGGCAAAACAACCACTCTCCACACACTTTCGGGACTCCTTAAACCTGAGAGCGGCGAGATCATCTACAAAGATGTGAACATCGCGAAGATACCAGGCAACAAGATAGTCACGATGGGAATGGCACAGGTTCCTGAGGGAAGACGTGTTTTCGCTGAACTTTCTGTGGCAGGAAATCTTAAGCTTGGTGCTTATACGAGAAAAGATAAGGCGGAGATAAATGATTCGCTCGCAGCTGTATATGACAGATTCCCGAGACTTAAGGAACGTCAGAAACAGGTGGCAGGAACTTTATCAGGCGGCGAACAGCAGATGCTGGCAATGGGAAGAGCTCTCATGAGCCATCCTGACATCATCCTTATGGATGAGCCATCAATGGGCTTATCGCCTATACTTGTTAATGAGATCTTTGATATAATTCAATCAGTAAATAAAGATGGCACGACGGTCCTTGTTGTTGAGCAGAACGCCAAGAAAGCGCTCTCGATCGCGAACAGAGCATATGTTCTTGAAACAGGTTCAATAGTAAGAGAAGGCGTTGCATCTGATCTTCTTAATGATGACTCAATAAGAAAAGCATATCTTGGAGAATAATAAATCTGAAAATTATGCTGATGCATAATTTCAGACTGACAGGTGGACAAAATGAAGAAGAATATTGTCATTACAATTGCGCGTCAGTATGGTTCAGGCGGAAGAACA
>JAAZDA010000031.1 GCA_012512995.1 Clostridiales bacterium
TTGCGGTCATGGATGGCAAGATCATCGAGCAGGGCACGCACAGAGAACTCATAGAGAAGCGAGGATACTACTATGAGCTGTACACCCGCCAGTACGAGGACCTCGCCGCAGATATGGTGTGATTTACACATTTCAATACAAATATGGGACAAGATAATACACATTTCAACACAAAAACCATGTGAAGAAACACACATTTCAATAAAAGGAAAAGGCATCATATGTTCCTACGGTATCTTAACCACTATATTGCGTTCCCCGGAATGGAGCTGTTCCTTATTATCAGCGCCGGCGTTGTGATCGCGGCGATGTCTGCCTGCCTCGCAGCAGGCATCAGGAAGGCAAAACAATATTATCCGGAGGATCAGTTCGATGTAGCAATGTCTTATGCAGAGCGGTTCTCGGAGCTTATCTTTTCATCTGCGGCAGTGCTGGGATTTGTGGCTGTCTATTCTCTTATTGACATTTTTGAGACCGATCGGGCTGCGCTTGAAATCTGGAACAAATGGAAGGATTTTCTTCTGCTGCTGTTCCTTGCACTCGCTGTTGGTCTCAACTCATTCTTTGACCATGTAATAGTGCCGCTAAGGCACCTCACGACGAGGGAGAGAAGCGGGATAAGGATGATCGGCATGCTATACATGCTGGTCATATTTGCGTATATAAAATTCATATACAATGACGACAATTATGACAGGATAATCCTGTATTTTCTGACACTCGTAATCGGACGTTTCGTCTATTTTGATGTAAGTATCTCGGACGCGGCGGGAGCCGTGAAAGATGCCGCTTCAAACATTCCATATCTTCTGCTGGCGCTCGGCTGCACTGGAGTACTTGCCTGGTACGGCTTCGGCACCGGTTATCTGCTCAAATCAAATAGTGTTGTAATGAGTCTTTTTATTGCTCATCTCTTCATGGTCACCGTAATCTTCATTCTGATGCGGACGCGAATTGTGGCGAGAATTGTTATAAAACGCTTGCCGGGATCACAGTAGGCGGCTGATTTTGAGTACTTATCAGCGATGGTAGGTGCTTTTATTATGCCCTGAAACGGCGGCGAGGATAAATGTATAATAAAACAGGCAGACATTCTGTCACCGCCATAATCTTGGCGGAAAGATGCGATGATGGTAAAATTGAAACAGTGTCATGCTATTAAGAAAGATACGAAATTTGTTTTGCAGAAGGTGCATAGATGCTGGATGGATATGACGAACTGAGGAAGGGACTCGATACGGCTTTCATCAATGGCCGTAATGATTCTAATCTTGCCTACAAGCCACAGTTCATCTCTAATGATTACGAAAAGGGTCAGAAAGTGCTCTCCTCGGTTGAAGGAGAGCTTTTGACATGCAGTGAATTTGCAATAAGCGTCGCTTTCATCACAAAGAGTGGGATAACACCGCTCCTTCAGACACTGGCAGAGCTTGAGAGCAGGCATATACCTGGCAGGGTACTGACGACAGATTATCTGAATTTCAGTGATCCTGAAGCTATGGATAAACTGGCACATCTCAGCAATATCGAACTTCGCATGTACAGGACAGGTGAGGATGCCGGCTTCCACACGAAGGGCTACATTTTCAAAAATGCGGATTTTTTCCATATAATCGTCGGCAGTTCAAATATGACGCTGAATGCACTCACGAGGAACAAGGAATGGAACGCAAAACTTGTTTCGACTGATAAGGGTCAGTTCGCAGGGGATATTCTGCATGAGTTTGAATCTCTGTGGAACGATGAACATACCCTTGGCTATAAGGATTTCATCGATCAGTACAGAACTGCCTATGACATATCGGAAAAGCAGAAAGAAACAGCAAGAAAGGCTATCGGAAACGGCAATATTGCAGACTTCGAGGCATTTAGGTTAAGGCCCAATTCAATGCAGGTGGGCTTCATAAATAACATGCGGGCACTGATAGCGGGCGGCGCCGACAAGGCTCTCCTTATATCAGCGACAGGGACAGGCAAAACATATGCGTCCGCATTTGCACTTCGCGACGAGGGCCCGGAAAAGGTGCTGTTCGTTGTTCACAGGGAACAGATCGCAAGGCAGGCAATGGCAAGCTACAAGCGAGTTTTCGGAAACACAAGGACCTTTGCACTGTTGTCTGGAAATTCCAAGGGACAGGAGGGAGATTACCTTTTCGCAACGATGCAGATGATGTCCAAAGATGAGGTCATGCACAGGTTCAGACCTGATTCTTTCGACACGATAGTGATCGATGAGGTGCATCGCGCGGGGGCTGAAAGCTATCAGAGAATAATGAATTATTTCAGGCCGCGGCTGTGGCTGGGAATGACTGCCAGTCCTGACAGGACTGATGGTTTTGACATATATAAGCTATTTGATCACAACATTGCATATGAGATAAGATTGCAACAGGCTCTCGAAGAAGACCTGCTCTGTCCTTTCCATTATTTCGGAATCACAGATATTACAATTGACGGGATGACCTCTGATGATGCCCTGAATTCTGAGAACGAAAAGGATCCAAATGCAAAGCTACGCCATTTCAATTTTCTTACAAGTGATGCGAGAGTCGGATATGTTCTTGACAAGGCTGATTACTATGGGCACAGCGGCGATCGCGTCAAAGGCCTTATATTCTGCAGCCGAAAGGACATAGGACAGGAGCTATCTGCGAAGTTCAATGTGAGAGGTCTTCATACAGTTTTCCTTTCCGGTGATGATCCTCAGGACAAAAGGGATCGCTGCATCGACCGCCTGACGAGCGATGATACCGACGAACCACTTGATTACATTGTCACAGTAGACATCTTCAATGAGGGTGTCGACATTCCGGAGATCAACCAGGTGATAATGCTGAGACCTACAGAGAGCCCGGTGATTTTCATTCAGCAGCTGGGACGCGGCCTGCGTAAAGCGGATAATAAGGAGTACGTTGTCATCCTGGACTTCATTGGAAATTATGCCAATAACTATATGATACCTATCGCATTGTCTGATGACAGATCATATAACAAAGACAATATGCGCAGATATGTGGCTGATGGCACGCGGATAATTCCAGGCAGTTCGACGATCCATTTTGACGAAATTTCACGCAGCAGGATCTATGAGTCTATTGATCTGGCCAAAACGCAGACAAAGAAACTGCTGACAGATTCATACAGACAGCTTAAGTATCGCCTTGGCAGGATACCGGTCATTAGCGATTTTGAAAAATACGGTTCAATTGATATTCAGAAGCTCATTGATTATAGCGGCTCATATTATAATTTCCTTGTGGCAAGTGAACCAGATTACAAAGTCAGACTCAGTGAGAACGAAGAGCTGGTGATAGAGTTCCTGTCGCGCAAGCTTTCGAAAGGGAAACGAGCGCAGGAACTGTTGCTTTTGAAGAGACTGATCGCACAGCACGGAAGGCTCCTCAGCTATTATGATGCATGGCAGGGACAACACGATCCTGAACTTGAAAGCTCAGTTGAGAGGATGCTGACCAATCAGTTCCCAAAGAACGCTGACCGGAAGAAATATCAGCACTGTGTGCTGATATGCAGAAAGAACAATGGGTATTGCCTGACCGATGAATTCCTGCAAATGCTCAGGGGCGATGAGTTCTCGAAAATGGTGACGGAACTCATAGAGTATGGACTTGGTCAGAACAAAAAGAACTACTCGAAAGTTTATCGGGACACTTGTTTTGAACTATATTGCAAGTATACATATGAGGATGTGTGCAGGCTGCTGAACTGGCAGCAGAACCAGAATGCACAGAATCTCGGCGGATATTTCTATGATGAGAGGACGCACACGCTGCCGGTATTCATTAATTACGACAAAGCGGGAGATGCGATTGCATATGAGGACCGCTTCAACAGCCCGGATGACCTGATCGCTCTGTCAAAACATCCGCGCCGGGTCTCATCTTCTGATGCCGATCATTTTTACAAACGCACGGAGGCTGACAGGGGAAATCGAATATACCTGTTCGTGCGTAAGAACAAGGATGACAATGAGGCCAAGGAGTTCTATTTCCTTGGTGAGATCAATGCGTATGGAAAGCCTGCAGCGATAAGGATGAATATCGCTGACAAGAACGGGACTAAGACGGATGATGCTTTTGAAATCAATTATCACCTGGAGACGCCGGTAAGAGACGACATCTATGAATATATAACCGGGTAGGACTTTTCTACTGGAGGAAAACTTGAAGACGGTCAATGTGGTTTGTGCGGTAATAACTGATGAGGCAAAGGTATTCGCAACGCAGCGAGGGTATGGTGAATATAAGGATTGGTGGGAATTCCCTGGCGGCAAGGTCGAGGATGGCGAAACACCTGAACAGGCGCTTATCAGGGAAATAAAAGAGGAACTTACGGCTGAGATAGAGGTCGATAAGTATTTGATGGATGTGGAGTACGACTATCGGGACTTTCATCTCTCAATGAAATGTTATATATGTCATGTAAAGAATGGCAGCCTTAAGCTGCTGGAGCATGAAGCAGCCAGGTGGCTCGATATTGAGCACATAATGGATGTCGACTGGCTGCCGGCAGACAAGGTGATCGCAGAGAAACTTAAATAATGATGCAGGTGTTAAAAGCATCTTGTTTTAGAGGCGGAAATCAATCACAAATATGCATAAAGGAGGAAGCAAAATGATCGTCAGACAGAACTTTGATTACGAGGACAGTGTGAATTGCCAGATAACGAACGGGATAATACAGTTGGTGGTGTCAGATCACGGTGCAGAAATGCAGTCGATCACAAAGGACGGGCAGGATTACCTGTGGAGCGGTGATGCGCGGTACTGGAAAGAACACGCACCTGTACTGTTTCCGTACGTGGGGAGATTTACTGATGGGAAGTACACTCTGAACGGAACTGAATATGAGATGGGAATTCACGGGTTCGCGAAGAGGAACATATTCACTGTAATTGAGCAGGAGGAAGATAACAAGTTAGTCTTCGAACTGCGCGATAACGAAGAGACAAGAAAAGAGTACCCGTGTGCATTTGTTTTGACTGTTACTTATGAACTGAAAGGCAATATGATCGCCATTGAGTACAAGGTGAACAACCCGTCTGATGAGCGCATGTTCTTTGGAATAGGTGCACACCCGGGATTCCGCGTGCCGCTCGAAGAGGGACTTTCATTCGAAGATTATTATCTGGAATTTTCGAGGAACAGCAGGCCGTACAGGATCGGAATGTCTGAAACATGTTTCCTCAACGGCGAAGACAGTGAATTCGAACTATCTGGTGGCAACAGGATAGACCTGAAGCATGACCTCTTTGATAACGATGCCATAGTGCTGAAGGATATTGCTGATAAGGTCACAATAGGTTCCGATAAGGGCAGCAGAAAAGTGACAGTATCATATCCTGATTTCCCGTTTGTAGGTTTCTGGCATGCGCCGAAGAAGGAAGCGCCTTACGTCTGCATAGAGCCTTGGGTATCACTTCCTTCGAGACAGGGCATTGTCGAGGAATTCATGGATAAGTGCGATATGGTAAGACTAGATGCACATCATGACTACAGCAATAAGTGGAGCATAAAGATAGATTAGCCATCAGACGTACTTTTTCATTGGTGTTTCGTATAAATACGAAATATAGGACAGGAAGACTTTGCAGTGAAGTAAGCAAGGCTTTTTCCCGCTATATTCTGGAGCACACATATTCACTTCAGGTCGCTGTTGCCGCTGTCGCGAAGACCGATAACATGGATAACGATATAAACCAGTTGTATCTGGAACTTGACAGAATCAAGAATACTGAAGCTTTTTCACATCCACTTGGAACATTACCGATTATTAAAAAAGAAAAAACGAGCGGAGCCCCGGTCATAGGTGCAGATAAGGATACCGGAGAAGAAATCTCCATGCAGACGTATTTTAAAAGAGAAAAAGTAAGATCAGATAAGCATCTGCAGGATAAGATCAGAATGCTCAGTGAAATGAGCAAATACAATGATAAACTCGCATATATCCATATGGATGGGAACAGTATGGGACTGACTATTGGCAGAATTATGGGTTCCATAAGTGATTACAAAGAAGGAATTATCGCCAGGCGCAGGCTGAATATGAATATTATGAATCAATATGTGCAGACACTGGCCGATTCCAAAGACTGGCTGTTAACACGAATGAGCGATGATGGTATTCCGGCAGAAGAGTCAGACAGGTATTTTCAGGAACTCCATACAGGCGGGGATGACATAAATCTTGCGATGAATGCCAGATATAGTTTTATGTTTGTAGAACACTTTATAAAGGAGGTCTCAAAAAAAACACTGTGGAATGACGACAGATTGGGAATGATCTATTTCAGTGTCTGCGCAGGGATAGCATTAGTTTCACCTGATGTTTCCTGCAGAATGGGATTATGGCTTGCAGAAAGCTGCTGTGAAACAGCCAAGAATGAGGCGAAAAAACCGATCAATCTGATTAATGGTAATGTCGGAAACTGGATAGATTTTCACATAAATGAAGATTCTTATATAAATGATATTGATACAATAAGGGAGGACAGGTTCAAAACAGATACCAATACTTATCTTTGTCTGCGTCCTTATTGTGTTGACAGGGATCGATCGGATACACCTACATATTATGAAAAGTTCAAGGCACTTTGTCATATGCTTCAAAAAGGGATTTATGAGGAAAAAGTCACCAAAATGCTGTTGGATGGATATGGTGTCGGAATGTCATATATGGAAAATCAGTTAAAGAGTTTTGAACTACTTGGCGGGGAAATACCGGACTCAATCGGAAAAGCTTATGTGAGAGTAGCAGGAAGAGAAGGCAGTTACGCCAATTGGTTCGACGCTCTGCAGGTTATGGATTACATGGGAAAAGCCAGTATATGATCATGTTTATCATTTTTTTAAAAATGGAGTGTGAATATGCCTTTACTTAGAATAGAGCTTTTAGAGAACTGCTACATTACATCTGGGGATACGTATAATTCATACATAAAGGAAGATGTCTTTTTTGATCGGTTTGGCTTTCCATTCGTGCCTGCTGCCTATATAAAGAAAAGGCTCAATGATGTTGCGCAAAATGTTATAAGCAGCACGCAGATCGAGCAGATATTCGGTCGGAGTCATAAAAGGGGCTGTCTTGTTTTGGACAATGCGCTTGTTGAAAACAGAGACAGTATGCTCATGGAAATAACAGGCAGTGATGATCCATATATCAGTAACGCTTCTAACATACTTGGTCAGTTTACTTCATGCTACACATATTTCAGACGCGGTAAGGAATACAGGGCACGTTACCTGAAAAGTTCGTTGATCTTTGAATCATATTTTGAACTTGACAGGGAATACAGGGAGCCATTTGCAAAATGTGTAAGTTTACTCGACAGACTTAGCGATGATCGAAAGAGCCGTGTCCTGTGCAGCATAGATTGGGAATATAAGAAACCGTGTTACAACTGCGGAATGAGCGATATGGATGTACAGGAGACCGATGGCATTTATCGGCTGGAGTATAGCCTGCAGTTACTGTCAACAACCTGTATATGTAATCCGATCGATAATAATTCTTTGACAGTACCATATATCACGGGAAGAGAGATCCGCAGGATCCTGGAGAAGAGATTTGGAGAGAATTCAGAAAACGGATCCGGGGAGAACTGCGTTAAGTGCTCCTATGCATACTGTGATATGGGCGGCAAAAGAGGAGTCCCGATGCCTGCGAGCTATTCTGTAGTCAAGACGGACAAGAAGCAGCTCAGAGATAAACTGTCGAACGGAAGGCGACTGGATGATTATGCCCAGTTAAAAAGCATTTCGGAATCATTTGTGAGGGACATCGATGAAGAGAATATCAGATCAATGTCAGTAAGTACCTGTAGGGGGAATTTGTCATATCCGGATAAAAACGGAGAGAACGACTCGAAGAAAAGTCAATATGTAGGACTGAATCTTGAACAGAGTTTTCGTGGATTCATCGAAGGAAACAGAAAGCAGATAATGAAGATATAAAGATCCATTGTGGCAGACGGGAATGTAAGGATAGGAGGTCTTTCGGAAATCGGATTTGGTAATGCTTATATATCCGTAGACAGAGTATCAGTAAAGCAGACTGAGCCAGAATATGCCAATGAAATAACAGTACTTGCAGTTTCTCCGCTGGTACTTAAAAATGACAGAGGATTGTACAGCGATAATACAGAATACCTTGTTAAGGAACTGGAAAGGCAATTGAATTGTCATGACAGCCTTGAAATTGTAAAGTGTTTTAAATCATACGTTCCACTGATTGAAAAGAATGATAAATGGAATGAACTGAATCCTGTAATGTACGGATCAGCAAGCGGATCCATATTCAGAATAAGAAGAAAAGACGGGGAAAAGTTTGATTTTTCAAAAATCTCCAGCACATTTATAGGTTTTGATGTTGCGGATGGCCGCGGAGAAATAATGACACATCCCGCAGTTGATATTTATTATCGGACAATAGCTAAGGAGGAACAGGGGAAGGATGGTATCAGGAAACGCAGGTGCGATGACCCCAAGCCGGGTATACATCTGGTAAGGCATCTTCAACAGGAACACATATATGAAACCGCCAATCTGATGGGAAGGGTAGATGCGGAGGAGTTTTTCAACAACAATTACAGGAATCTGGCAAAACTGCTGAAAGACATGTATGGCAATAACTGGAATAATGAAGATGTATTGAAACACTACATGGATGGCATAACAGAAGCTGTGAAATGCATGAATGTGGAGGACAACAGTGAACATTGAGATAATACCTGTAAAGGGTCATATACTTGCATATTCATATGAATCTCTTCTTTTTGACCGTTATAAAGTAGAAAACGGCAGAATTGTATTGAGCACGGGAATGTGTTTTGAAGACAAAGGGTATTATGAGATTCATTGTTTTGATGAGATGAACGAATACCGCTTCCTTAGCGATGATGGCAAAACAAATGAATTTGTCCTCAGTGCCGGCGAAGAAACTGATGATGCGGATTCCTTTGTTTATACTGAGAAGCAATTGATTCAGGACAGATATATGGAAGATAATAACAGAGCATACCTTACAGTTGTAAATCGTTTTAAATTTTCAGAAGACGATGCAATCTATCTTAATGATTACAGGCTTGCAGGGGTGATAAATGAATAAGAAGATATGGAAGGAAATGGTCAGCATAGCCGGCCCGGCAATTGTAGAAAGCCTCTTCATGATTTTTATTGGCATGATAGATACAAAGATGGTAGCAGGAATGGGGAGACGGGCTGTATCGGCGGTTTCACTGACAAATTAGCCAAAGCTATTCTTCTTCACGATTTATTTTGCATTGGCAACTTGCCTGACTATATGTGTTTCTAACAGTTATGGCAAAAAGGACAGTGCAGAAGCGAGCAAATATCTGGTCGCCATCATGAGGCTTACGGCAGTGATCGCCCTGGCAGGCGGTGTGATACTGTATTTCTGCGCGAGACCAGTAATGATATTGTGTAGTAATCAGAAAGACACAATGGACATGTCAGTCGCCTATTTCAGAATCATAATGGGAGGCATGGTGTTCCAATCCCTCACGCTAATGATGAATGCAGCGCTGCGTGGCATAGGCAAAACAAAGATCACCTTGTTATCTAATTCTGTTATAGGCGTGACGGATATTATCTTTAATTATTTCCTGATCGGTGGCGAAGCCGGTTTTCCGGCATTGGGAGTAGCCGGTGCAGCATATGCGACAGTCATTGGAACAGCATTTGGCTTTGTCGTGAGTCTTTTTCCATTCCTTGGTCATAAGGGATTTATGAGCCTTACCGATAAAGAAAAGCTCAAAGGATTCAGTGAGAAGGAAATGCTACGGAAGATACGACCAACAGTGCTTAATCTTTTCGGAGAGAATTTCCTTATGCGTATAGGTTTTCTGGTATCGGGAGTTATTGTCGCTCATATAGGATCATTTAATACAGCAGTATATTCGATCGGGATGATACTTATGAATATTTCGATCGCCTTTGGTGAGGGACTTCAGACGGCCTGTGTTGCATTGATAGGACGGTGCTGTGGTGCAGGTGAAAGGGAAAAGATCCCGTCATATTTGAAGACAGCTCTGATCACCGGAGCTATATTGGCTGTTATAATTGCTTCTTCATACGCGTTATTTGGAGAAGAGTTCTTCGGATTCTTCCTGAACGACAAGCGGTTTACGAATGCGGGCAGTTCAGTCAGTCTGATCGTGGCATTTATATGTATATTCCAGATAGAAAGATCTATATACATAGGGGCTATGAGGGGAGAAAAAGAGGTCGTTATCCCGAGGCGTATAGCAACGCTGTGTGTGCTGGTAATTAACCCCTTACTGAGTTATGTGTTTGGAATCGTACTGAGATATGGAATCTGGATATCAATTGCAATCGATCAGGTAATTTGGTATGTATGTACAAGAGTGAGCTACAGGAAATTTCTGGCGAACAAAATGAAATGAGTATTTATGAAAATCCGGAGGTGTTGTTTTGTTCTTAAATTTTTCTAATCATCCCGCTGAGTCATGGCAGAAGAAGCAGTTTGATGTTGCCAGCATTTACGGCGAGGTCATTGATCTTCCTTTTCCGCAGATAGACCCTGCGACATCTTCGGAGGATGTGGAAAAACTGGCCAGAGTTTATATTGGTAAAGTGATAAATATGAAACCTGATGTCGTTTTTGTAGCAGGAGAGTTTACATTTACCTATCTTGCAGTGAAAGGTCTGCTGCGTGCAGGAATCAGGGTCGTCAGTTCATGCTCAGTACGCCAGACTGTTGAAATTACAAGAGACGACGGAACCATGACGAAGAGTGTACACTATGATTTCGTCCAGTTCAGGGACTACTCGGATAATATATAAGGCACCGAATTCTGTTACAGAATGAGCAGGAATAGCTAAAATTATGTTACAAAATATGCATATTTTTCAAGAATAATGTGGCACAAAAATAACCACAACAGTCAACATGACATGAAATGAGGCTTTTAGTGAATTACAGTGAGCTTAAGAAGAATAAAGAAATTCAAGCTTATTACAAAAAGGGCAATGATATCCTCGGGAAGATGGGCTATACCGATCATTCTGTCGGGCATGCGGAACTTGTGGCACAGGCAGCCGCACATATCCTGGAGTATTTCGGATATACGGCGCATGAGGTGGAGCTTGCGAGAATAGCCGGTTATATCCATGATATCGGCAACGCGATAAACCGTTCGCATCACGCCGAATACGGAGCACTGTTGGCAAATGATATTCTCAAGGGCATGGATATGCCGCTCGAGGACAGGGCGACAGTAGTGGCTGCTGTGGCAAATCACGATGAATCGACGGGAACAGCAGTCGATCCGGTCTCGGCTGCACTGATAATAGCAGACAAAACAGATGTCCGCCGCAATCGTGTCCGCACGAAGGATCCTGTTATGTTCGACATTCACGACAGAGTTAACTACGCGGTAGTCGGGCAGAACCTTCATTGCGATAAAGAGAGAAAGACAATAACGCTCAATCTTGAGATAGACGAGAGCATATGCACGATGTATGACTACTTTGAGATATTCCTTGGAAGGATGGTCATGTGCAGACGCGCGGCTGAGGTGCTCGGCGTGACATTCAAGCTCAAGGCGAACGGACAGAAGGTACTGTAAAATAGAATTTAAAGCTTTACAACATAAGGCAAGGAGGGCAATGTATGAATATATATGTAGACGCGAATGCTTGTCATGACGGCAACGGCTTGAAGGAAACGCCGTACAGGAGGATCAATGAGGCTGCCAAGGCGGCAATGCCAGGGGATGTAGTGCTTGTCGCTCCCGGGATATATCGCGAGAATGTCGAGCCGCTACATGCAGGAGAGGAAAACGCCCGCATAACATATCGCAGCACTGAGCCTCTCGGAGCTGAGATAACAGGTGCGGAAGAAGCCCGGAACTGGAAACCATACAAGGGAAATGTCTGGGTCACGCGGATAGACAACGGGATCTTCGGTGCGTACAATCCGTACACGAACTGGGTCTTCGGCGACTGGTATTTTGCAAAGAGGGACAAACACACTGGCTGTGTCTGGCTTAATGATGAGGCACTTTATGAAGCGACATCGCTCGATGCATGCATAAAAGGCGCGGTCTATGAGTGCTCATGGAACCCTGAAGCGTCCAAACGTAAGTGGTTTACTGAGCAGGATGTCACAACAAATGAGACGGTAATTTACGCGAACTTCCAGGGCGCGGATCCCACGAGAGAAAACGTAGAGATCACAGTGAGACGTGAGTGCTTCCTTCCACAGCTAAACGGAATAGGATACATTACAGTCAGCGGTTTTAATATCAACAAGGCTGCAACGACCTGGGCACCTCCGGCAGCTTATCAGGATGGAATGATAGGCCCGCACTGGTCCAAGGGCTGGATAATAGAGGACTGCGAGATCTGGGGCAGTAAGTGCGCCGGTATTTCGCTAGGCAAATACTGTGATCCTGCAAATGACCATTTCTTTACGACAAAACATGTAAAGAGCCCCACACAGAGGGAGCGCGATGCAGTCTGCCGCGGCCAGTATCATGGCTGGCTCAAGGAGAAAGTCGGGAGCCACATCATCCGCCGCAACAACATTCATAACTGCGAGCAGGGCGGAATCATAGGCCGTATGGGTGGTGTCTTCAGCATAATCGAGGACAATCACATTCATCACATCAATAACATGATGGAGCTGGGCGGCGCAGAGATCGCCGGCATCAAGATGCATGCCGCAATCGATGTCGTCATGAGACGCAATCATATTCATAACTGCACTATGGGGATCTGGACAGACTGGGAGGCTCAGGGAACGCGCATCACACAGAACCTTCTGTACGATAATGAGCGCCCTTCATATGCAAAACAACTTGAGGGCGGCATGATGTGCCAGGATCTTTTTGTCGAGGTGGGCCATGGCCCGACGCTGATCGACAACAACATTTTGTTGTCGGATGCATCGCTCAGGTTCGCGACAGAGGGAGTTGCTCTTGTCCATAATCTTATCTGTGGCGCGTTCACGATAGTGGGCGGTGGCACTGGCTGGCGCTACACTCCATATCACATGCCACATCGCACGGAAGTCATGGGCTTCATGACCATACTTCACGGGGACGACCGTATTTACAATAATATTTTCGTCCAGAAGTGGTCACCCGAGCCGTTCCTGATAAGACATGACAGTGATGATAAAACAGAGACAGAGAACCGCGTGGTGGGGACACATGTTTTCAATGAGTATCCTACTTACGACGAATGGATATCGCAGTTCGAGATGGATAGAGAGATTCCTGACATGGCAAAACTTGAACCTGCGCACAACAGTCATCTTCCGGTTTGGATAAACGGGAACGCATATTTTGATGGTGCGAAGGCCTGCAGCAAAGAGAAGTCGAACCTGGTTGATGATAAGCATAAGGTGACGGTGGAAGTTGTTACTGAAGACGAAGCCGGAGATAAGCACAGTTGCAGACTTAATACGAATATTTATGATTTCCTTGGCGATTTCAGATGCGGAATGATCAACACATCGATCCTCGGAAATGCATTCGAGCCCGATGAACCGTTTGAGAATCCGGACGGGACACCGATCACATTTGACTCTGACTATCTTGGAAATCACAGAGGAATCAATGTTATACCGGGACCTTTCGCGGCAGCAGAAGACGCGGCAAAGAGGCTCTGGTGAGATGGAGGAAAGCATGACAAACGAACTTAAGGATACTCCGAAACTTGGCTTTGGTCTTATGAGACTTCCAAGGAAGGGGCTGGCAATTGATATAGAGCAGACATCACAGATGGTGGACATGTTCCTTGATGCGGGTTTCACTTATTTCGATACGGCATTTGTTTACCCGGGGTCGGAACCTGCAACAAAGAAGGCACTGGTAGAGAGACATCCGCGTGAATCGTATACGCTTGCGACAAAACTTAATATAACTGCCGCACCTACAGCAGGTATGGCAAAGGATGAGCTCAAGAAGAGCCTTGCAAGGACGGGAGCACGGTATATTGATTTCTATCTGCTGCACGCAATAATGGGGAATAATTACAAAAAATTTGAGAAATTCGGTATTTGGGATTTTGTGGAAGATCAGAAGAAGAAAGGTCGCATAAAGCATTATGGGTTCTCATTTCATGACGGACCGGAATTGCTTGACAAGCTTCTGACTGAGCATCCAGGTGTCGATTTTGTTCAGCTTCAGATCAACTACGCAGACTGGGAGAATAAGTCTGTCACTTCGAGAGCAAATTATGAAGTGGCGAGAAAACACGGCAAACTCATTACTGTCATGGAACCTGTAAAGGGAGGCACACTTGCAGGTCCTCCTAAGGAAGTGCAGGAGCTTTTCCATGCATATGATCCTGACGCATCAGCGGCTTCGTGGGCGATACGTTTTGTGGCGTCACTCGATGGAATACTGACAGTTCTGTCAGGGATGTCCAATGTGGCTCAGATGGAGAATAATCTTTCTTACATGAAGAATTTCAAACCTCTTAATGAAGAGGAGCAGAAGATAATCCAGCAGGCACAGAGGATCATGGGCAATTCGAGGACCATCCCATGTACAGCCTGCCATTACTGCACAAAGGGTTGCCCCATGCAGATACCGATCCCTGAGATATTCGCGGCAATGAACAAGCAGCTCGGAAACGGACAGTACGATGCGGCTGCAGCTGACTACGCGAAGGTCACATCACAGGGACACAGAGCATCGAACTGCATCAAATGCAAACAGTGCGAGAATGCCTGCCCACAGCATATCAAGATTACGGAATGTCTGGAGCAGTGCGCAGAGACGTTGGAGAAATAAAATCAGGAAGGCTACAAGAACAGACCTATTACGAACGGTGCCGTGGTAATTCTGCGGCGCCGTTTTTGAGTGGAATTATTTCGGCGTTCAGGTTACTGTTCACAGGCAATTTATACAGTGTGTGAGAGCTGAGTATTGTCCAGCTCAGGCTTTTTGCAGCCGTCGGCGCTTTGCGAAGTCATTCGAAATGCATAGCATTTCGAATTGAGCAATAGCGTCCGTTACGGCAAAACAAAGCGAGAGCGCGCCTGAGATGGACAAACTCAAACGAACACTTAAGTCTTGGAGCCTGTGAACAGTAACGCGTTCAGAAAAAAGTCAGGAGCTCTCAGAAAAAAATATTTATTCTGTAAAAAGCACGTGCTAAAATATCTCCATTATGAAAGACACTTACACAGTTCCCAAATATTATAATGATTTCCAATGTCTTGGCTCAGGCTGCAGGCACAACTGCTGCATGGGCCTTGCTGTTGAGATCACAATGAAGGAATACTTCAGGCTCACCGTGCTTGACTGTAGTCCAAAGCTGCGCCGTCTGCTTGATGATGCGCTTGTCCGCATCCCCGGAGGAACTGAAGAACTGTACGCAAGGATAGAGCCGGATTATCTTGGCCGCTGTCATTTGCTGTCCGAGGAAGGACTCTGCCTGCTGCAAAAAGAGTGCGGCTTTGATGCGCTCACCGGGGTCTGTGCTTGTTTTCCAAGGAGCCCCAAACGTGATCCTGCAGTTCTTGAATGCTCATGTTCGAATGCATGCGAAGCGACGCTGCGGCTGCTTCTGCATGACTCTGACTCTATGAAGCTGACTACTGCGGGACTTGAGTTCAGCAATCTTTCACCATATCCGGCATCAATGTGCGATCCTTTTGCGGCATCCAAAACAAAGATCCGCCTTCGTTTCATGGAAGCACTCACTGATACGTCGCTGACATTTCATGATCGTATAGCGCATCTTTCTGATATGTATGATCATTCGGAGTATGATCCAACGGAATATGAACAAAAAACGGATTACGAACCGGGATTCACTCCGGAACGTTTTGCCTTTCTTTCGTGCCTTATAAACTGGTGCGGGAAGAGCTATGAATCTCTTGCGCCCTACACAGTATGGAATCTTGGCGCCTGTCAGGATTCTGGCAGTATCTCTTGCGAAAACTCTTATGGTATTTCTGCGCCCGATAATGTTATCCGTGTTCCGATACGCTTCACAGAAGAGGCTTTTATTCCGGCAATAACAGCGGTGCGCGAAAGGTTCAGAGGTTTTGACGATTTTCTGGGACGGGTATTTGCAAACGATGTCTTCTATCGCGGGTTCCCATTCGAGGACACAAA
>JAAZDA010000455.1 GCA_012512995.1 Clostridiales bacterium
GATGCGGGTGACGGGACGCGGGGCTTTGGCTAAGTTCTCCTATTCGCTGGATGGTGAGACATTCACGGAAATCGATTATGAGATTGATTCCACGATACTTTCAGATGACCATGTATTCGGATTTACCGGTGCATTCGTAGGAATGGCAGCCTTTGATCTGTATGATCACACCAGTTTTGCCGACTTTTCGTATTTCAAATATGAAGCTCTCTAAGCGAAGCAACTGGATATAACATACAAGAAGAAAGACAAGAGGACCACGCAGCATCTCAGCTACGTGGTTTTCTTGCTTTAAGAAAAAGATAAGGTAAATTGTATCTGACGTGAATGCTAACCTCTTATCATTTGATTCATATGATAAGGAGGTTCCCCATGAATTTTTTTGATTTGATTCTTTTTCTTTTGGTGTTTGCGGTCTTTCTTTTTGCCATTATTTCGAAAATAAAGAAAATTTCTTTTCGAGCGGATTTCTTGATTTATTTGGCACCGCTCGTTTTTTCCATTGTTCACTTGATCGTCTGTGGACTCAATTACTTTTTAATCCCTGTCATGATTTCGACGGTATTTATCCCGCTACTGTATCCGGCGAAAAAGCGATGGTTGAGTTTTGTTCCGGTAGCTTTGTTATCTGCCGTTCTCGCCTTGGCATCGGTTCTTCTGCCGGTCTCGGAAAATATGCAGAATTATGCATCCTTTTCCTATGTTGACTCTTTTAATAAACTGAATACATATCTCGAGAATGTATATCCTTTGGCAGACCACAAAAAAGTTGATTTCTCGATGAAATATACGCAGTTTCTTCCACAGTTTGAAGTGGCTCAAAGAAATCAGGACAAGAAAGCATATTTTCAAGCACTCAGTGATTACATCGCATCTTTTTCGGATGCACATATGGTTTCTTATCCTGCCGATGTCTTCCTGGGACTCAGTTTTTCTAAGGAGGAATTTCTCGGGTGGCGTGAATCGGATCTCGGAGGAGATTTGGGATTTTCTACGATTCACACCGATGATGGGCGTGCGGTGGTCGTTGCTGTAGATGAGAGCAGTGACATATATGCGGCGGGACTACGAGTCGGGAACGAAATCTTGACCGTCGACGGACGAGAAATAGCTGAAGTGCCGCAAGAGATCCCCATGGTCTTTGCACCGCAAGGCTCGGCAGACGCGGCCAATCGACTCATTTTGCAGCACATGATGATTGGAAGATGTCCTGTAGGAAATCGTGTAACGATCACCTTTTCGAAGGAGGATGGGAGTGTTGTGGAAGCAACGCTGGTTGCCGTCCAAAAGGATTACAATGCGCTGAAGGAAACCTTTGATACGCTGCTTCAGGCCGAGCCGGAAACAGTAGAGGATTTATATTCTTTTCAGGTTCTGGAAAGCCAAACGGGTTATATGCGAATTGGCACAATGGAATATGAGGATGAAGCCGTTATTTTGAAACAAGTAGAAGAGGACCTTGCCAACTTTGCCAACGGGGGAGGAGAAAATCTGATCCTCGATGTAAGACAAAATGGTGGAGGCGAGGATACTTTCGGCGCGAAGTTGAAGGGGCTTTTTACAGACAAGAAGGACTTCTACTTGACAGAAAGCGTACTGGATCAGAAGACGGGACAGCTCGTGGCTGAGAGTACGATAACAGTGGAGCCGAAGTTTGCGGGCTTTGACGGACAAATCATTATTCTGGTGAACGCTGGAAGTGCCAGTGCTGCTGAAGGCTTTGCCTACAATATGGCAGAACTTTCGAATGTATCCGTTGCCGGGATGATGGGTTCAAACGGCAGCTTCGGAACGATGACGGACGGATTTGTCCTGCTGCCCGATAATTTTCTTCTGATATTCCCGAAAATAGCCTGTGTCGATGAGAACCGCCGGGTCATGATCGATGC
>JAAZDA010000032.1 GCA_012512995.1 Clostridiales bacterium
ACCTATACCACCACCACGATTCATCCGTACAAGGCTGGAAACCCAAAGACGCATGGACATTTCCTTGAAACAGAGTTGCATTATCCGCCGTTTTCATTCCCGGCAAGACCTTATCGGTGGATGATGAGCCATATGGGTGATCAGCACGGTAATGAGAATATCGAGGAACTGGCTGAGCGATATGGGATAGAATTTAATCCCGATGCAGAGCCTGCACTTGATTTTGATTCCAACTGGGTGCAGGAAAGCGTTAACCAGAGAGCAATTTTCAAGACGTTCTATGAGGACGTTCAATTTGAAAAGTCACTGGTTATTCCCTACGCCAAGCAGGTTCCATTTATTGAAGATCCGAAGCGCGTTGTTATGGGCATCGGCTTCATCACGTCAATGGTAGAGCCTCCGGAGCATGCGCATACGGATGCCGGTAAACTGCGTTCAAGCTTATGGGAGACTATGCTCGGCCATTCTATAAGGAACGACAGGAAGAACGGTTTCCTTATGCCTTATCGTGAGATGATGGAGTATGCAAATGATCATCCGGAATTTGATATGCGTACCATCACCGTCTTTGCAGGCGATGAGTATTTTGAGGAATTTTCATACGCCACAGAGCATCTGTCATATGATGCGGTAATCAGCGTACTATTGCAGACTATCAGCGCTCTTGAGATCATAAAGAGTTGTATTCCCGGAAACTGGGATGAGTGTATCCGATGGACAAGAGACAGGCTGAAAGAAACCTGGTTGGAAAGAGGATCATTTCCCGGCCTTGGGTCTATGCTCTACGCCTGCGGTTTTGTGCGCGGTGAAATGATTGCAAAGGAAGCAAAGTCAAAGATAAAAGACCAGCCAAAGTTCGAAGACGAGTTCTATCACTTAATGGAGAACTTTGGCGGCAGTTTTTCAGACAAAGTGAAGAGTATGACCGGCACCACCGAGCGAGAAATTTTCATGTCGCTTTCGGGAGAAAGGAAAGAGCTCTTCTGGCTTTTGGCGAGAATGTCCGTTACGCCGCTGCAGGCATATACGCTTTTCCATCCAGAGGAGCGCCGTAAACATGGCCTTACCTGCTCTGATGCCGAGATCCTTGATAATCCATATATCCTTTACGAGCGGACTCTGAGATGCTCAGATGAAGACAAAATTTCAGTCAAGAAGATTGATATGGCAGTAGTCCCTCCGGACATCTTGAAACAGATCAATCCGGTTCCATCAAGGTCAGCGCTTGAGTCTGAAAATGATAAGCGCAGGATCAGGGCTTACAGCATTTCAATTCTTGAGGAGCAGGCTGGTTTCGGCCACACGCTGTATCCGCTGGAACAGCTGATTGATGAGCTGAACGGGCTGCCAATAGATCCTCCGTGCCATGCGAACAGGGATGTCATGAACGGCTATCATGAGTTCTTTGAACAGGAGATAATACAGATCCCATGTGCTGATGGCTCTACAGCGTACCAGTTGAAGAGGCTCTATGAGATGGACGAGTTGATCAGATCTTCTGTCAATAAGAGAGTGTTCAAGGCAAAGAGGCATGAAGTTCATGAGAACTGGCGTGCCATTATTGACGATACCTTCAAAAGCGAAGAGCAAAGTAAAAACGAGGATGCTGCCAGAACGGAAAAAGCTGCAATTATCAAGGAACTTGCAGAAGCCAGACTGTCTGTACTCATAGGCGGTGCAGGAACCGGTAAGACCTCTCTGCTTGCGGCATTGTGTAAATCAAAGCAGATTTATGACGGCGGAGTTCTTCTTCTTGCTCCTACCGGGAAAGCCCGTGTACGTATGAGTCAGGCCATGCGCAAACAGGGAATAGAATGTAAGGCTAAGACGGTTGCACAGTTCCTGATTGAGAGTAGGCGTTTTAGATGGTGGTCGATGGAGTACTGCCTTTCCAATGAACAGGCTAAGGACGTGCCGTTTACAGTTATTGTCGACGAATGCTCTATGCTGACAGAGGAAATGTTTGCTGCGTTACTGCAGGCATTGAAAGGGGCTCAGAGGATCATTCTTGTTGGCGACCCGAATCAGCTGCCTCCGATTGGAGCAGGCAGGCCTTTTGTCGACCTCGTAAAATACCTGAATAAAGACATCCCTGTCTTTCCGAAAGTTGGCAGGAGTTTTGGACAGCTGACTGTCACCATGCGCCAGACTTCAGAAAACGGAGAAGAACGCGGCGATACGGAGCTGGCTCAGTGGTTCACACCTGATAATGACAATCTGGACGAGAACATATTCCTTCGTCTTCAGGGAGGCAGTATTGGTGACCATGTGGTGTTCAAGTCATGGTCTACACCCGAGGATCTGGAAGACAAAATTTTCGAGACGCTGAAAGAAGAAACAGAAATGACGGATGTCGATGACATTCAGGGTTTTGATATTTCCATCGGGGGAAAGATAAACGGAGAATGGATGAACTTCGGAAGCGAACCACTGTGATTTTCCTAAGAATTAACTCTCGACGTCCTCAGAACTCTCTGATGAGGCGTCACCCTGTAGGAACTGCATGATCTCCTCAAAGCTTCTGCTGCTGTCTTCGATAGCCTTCATGAGTTCCTTTTTCTGGAGCTCGTCACGCTTATTCATCAACTGTTCCAGCTTGTTGACTTCAGATTCATAATGCTCCCTGGCCTTACTGACGACCTGCTCCTGTTCCTCAATCCGTTCATCAAGAGAACGCCTTGTCCTTGCCATCACACTGCCTCCTTCATTTTCTCAGACAGTTTATCGCTGATCTCATTAGCCCACTTTTTGATGTTGATCTCATTGATTCCAAATGCTTTCAGAATCTCTTTCTGCGTCGCGGTAACCGCATAGTTCAGCCGGTATCTGTGATCTGACTGCTGGATGATCTCGATTTTCTCCAGTTCCCGGATTGCGGCAGGAACAGTCATGTAGTTTTCCTTTTTATCATTCTTTTTCTCCTGTCCGATCAGCTGATGATAAATGCGGTTTCTGACAATTAACGCCACGAACTCAACAAAGATCCGGGCATCCTCCGTTTCATTCATATGTGCCCGCATTGTCCTGTTGCCAAGGAAGGACTTGTCTGCCCGGAACAGCTTCTCCGAGACGTCACGGTTTTTGTAAAGCTCCAGGGCTTTTGAAGCGGTCATTTCAGACGAAGTGATGATAACAAAGTATCCACAGAAGCTGATCTCCCTGTTGATGACATCCGTTTTCTCTCTGGCATACATGAACTTCTCGTCCTTCTGGCCTTCGTGCCAGTAGATCAGGTCGAAGTAGTGTTCCAGAGCCCGGTCAAAATGAATGGCCTGATTCTGATGTTTCCCAAAGTATTTCGCCAGCCGGGCAATCTTCCCTGTCAGTTCGCTCTTCTCAGAGGCCTTCTTGCTGTCGCTGTAATAAATATGGAAGTATCGGTCCTTCTCATCGGATGGGAACAGCTTCTGATGAACCGTCATGCCGTAAACTTTATAGCCGCGGATATTTTTCGAATAGTCGTCCTCAAACCTGCCCTTGTTCGCGGTTACGATTTCATGAGCCAGAGACTTCATCCCTTTCATCATGATGATGAAATCGAAGCCATTCTTGTCCATGTAGCGGATGTTTTCTCTGCTGAAATATCCCCGATCGAGAATAAATCCGACCTCATGATAGCCATAGCCTTTGGCCTTCTCCAGCATGATCTGTAACTGGGATGCATCCGTGATGCTGCCTGGATACTCCTCGTAAAAGAGAGGTACCGTATTGGTGTTGTTATAAGCAACGGAATAGTTGAACACCGGCTTTCCGTTGTCCTGTTTCGGATGGCCGAATTCTACGCATTCCAGGTCACCTGCCTGACAATTCTTGTTCGTGGAATCATAAGAAATATAGATCCTCTCACGATGATCCTGTTTCTCATTCCATGTGTTCTGGAAGACGATGATCTGGTCAGGTGTGATTCCCTTCAGGAAATCACAGACTTTGGAATCGCTGTAAACATGCATTTCTTCAGTAAAGAGCGGATGATTGAATGCGTATTCCGGATAATACTGGGCGACATTTCCTTCCGTCACAAGTGTATATGCGGCAAGATCCATGAACAGGCCGCTATCCCTGCCGATCAGGGCATCCATTGTCTCATCCAGCTTATACTCCTGCAGGATCTTACGGACAACAACAAATGTTCCGATCCTGAGACATCCGCTTCTCTCTGGCGGCTTAACCTCTTCAGGAACAGAATCCGGAAAAAATCGAATGAAGTTTGCATTCGGATACATCATGGTGTCATCACCGGGATCAACTTTCCCTATAGATGTATCCTTTCCCTGGCTGTACTTCTTCTCCGATATGTAAGTACGTCCGTACGTATAGTAAACGTAGGTTGTCCCCTTGATCGTTTTCCTCGTGATTCCGGTCTGAAGATCAGGTATTTTCACTGTATATTTCTGATACATTTCGGCCTCCGGTAGAGAGTTAATTAACTCTCTATAATTCTATCACACTGAGGTCAAAATACAATGGAAAAGCCCGTATTTTCAACAAAAATCCGCTACCTGCCACCTCCTCGGCACGGTCGAGAGTTAATTATCAGGAAATCAACAACCACAAAAAGTGGAAGCGTGGCAGATTCTGTCTGCATACCGGAGCAATCCTTCTATCGGCACAGCAACTATAAACCGCTATATTCACGATAAGTACAAGAGCCAGAAGTCTCGTACACTTAAAGATTGTAAAGTCAGAGGTACTAAAAATATGCTCGGTACCGACGGAATCGTATACGGCGATAAAGTCATAAATGTAAGAAACCAGAAGAAAGAAGGCTATCCGAAGAGCGAGAACAATATGTACGTCGCAAACGGCGAGGTCGGTATTGTTGAAAACATCTGGCAAAAGCCGAAGCAGAAGTCCAATGCGCATTTGGTGAGATTTAGTTCACAGCCGGAGTGCAATTATTGGTGGTATTCAGGAGTATCTGAGGAAGGAAATAGTGATCTTGAGCTGGCCTATGCTCTGACTGTGCATAAATCGCAAGGTAGCGAGTTTAATAAGGCAATCCTCGTTCTGGGTGAACCGGGCAACATGCTGTCACGTGAACTTCTTTATACGGCAATTACTCGTCAAAAAGCCCGCCTTATCATTCTGTACAATGACAAGGCCTACCACATGAGGGATTATTCATCTGTAATTTATTCCGAGACAGCAGGAAGATATACCAGCCTTTTTGAAGCTCCGGATATCGTTGAATATAAGAAACGCTACTATGAAGCTTCCTTGATTCATAAGACGATTAACGGTGAGCTGGTACGTTCCAAGTCTGAAGTCATCATTGCAAATATGCTGCATGATGCGGGCATCGAGTATGAATACGAGAAAGAAATTAATCTGGGAGAAGACGGTATCCGCATTCCTGATTTCACCATTGCAGATGAAGAGCTCGGAATCACATATTACTGGGAGCATTGCGGAATGCTTGGAGATTCCAAGTACAGCAGGCATTGGGAAGAAAAGAAAGCACTGTATGAGAAACACGGCATTGTAGAAGGCGATAACCTAATCGTGTCTCGGGACAGCCTGAATGGAGCCATTGATTCTTCTGAGATTCAGGCTTTGATTGACAAATATTTGAAGTAAGCGAGGAGGCTTGATATTCATGGCACGTGGAAAGAGTATCAATTTATTTTTAATGGACGGAGACGCCAATGGCATGATCAACTGCACATTGGCGAACTGGATAGGCATTGCATATAAGATTCCACGTACCAGTCTGGATAAATGTAAAAGCCGGACGGATCTGAAACAGACAGGAGTTTACTTTTTGTTTGGAGTATCCGATACGACAGGGAAGCCAGTTGTCTACGT
This sequence comes from Clostridiales bacterium, assembly GCA_012512995.1. Classification (GTDB taxonomy): domain Bacteria; phylum Bacillota; class Clostridia; order Lachnospirales; family Lachnospiraceae; genus CAG-791. The sequence goes on from JAAZDA010000032.1 coordinate 5,806, forward strand.
TGGCCAGGCAGGAAATCGCAAGAACGGCGAAGGCATTTTGAATCGTCTGCTGGAGCATAAACGGAACCCGAAGGAAGATTATTGGACTGAGGCTGTAGTTTTCACTAC
>JAAZDA010000456.1 GCA_012512995.1 Clostridiales bacterium
ATTGCTGTGAGCGATCCGTTGCAAATTATTGCAAACGGACTGACAACTGTGGAGACGGTAAGGCTGTTTGACTTTCTGAAGGATTACTTTGAACGGGAAACTGTTGAGAAAGTAATTATCGGACTTCCAAAGCAGATGAACAATCAGGTATCTGAAAATATGCCTCGCATTGAGCAGTTTGTTGAGAAGCTGAAGAAGCTTTATCCTGCCATGGATATTCAGTATTATGATGAGCGATTCACATCGAAGATGGCTCAGCAGGCAATGATAGCGGGGGGAGTGAAGAAAAAGCAGCGACAGAACAAGGCGTTGGTGGATGAGATTAGTGCCACAATTATATTGCAGGGATACATGGAGAGTGTGAGGCCCTAAAAAAGAACATTCAATTAAAATTATTATGATATTACCTATTTATATATATGGTCAGCCGGTGTTGAAGAAAGAGGCTGAAGATATAGATATAAAAAACTATCCCAATCTTGGTGAGCTGATAGAAAATATGTACGAAACCATGTATAATGCTGAAGGGATTGGACTGGCGGGTCCTCAGGTTGGACTTGCAGAAAGAATTTTCGTTGTTGATCTTGACCCTATTTCCAACGATGAGCATTCGGAGTTTAAAGGTTTTAAGAAAGTGTTTTTGAATGCAGAGATAACGGAGCGCACAGGCGAAATTGAGTCTGTCGAAGAGGGATGTCTAAGTATTCCGGGCATAAACGAAAAGGTACCTCGCGAAGATCGTATTCGCATCAATTACTTTGATGAGGATGGTGTGGAGCATGACGAAGAGTATTCTGGCTTTATGGCACGTGTCATCCAGCATGAGTATGACCATATTGATGGTATTTTGTTTACCGACCGGATCACCCCACTCCGCCGCCGCATGATTAAGAGTAAACTAAACGGAATGGAAAAAGGAAAGGTAAGCTGCCACTACCGTATTAAAACGGTGTAACGAACTTACCTCTTCTAACAGTTACATTATTTTGCACTGCGAAATTGTGTGATGTTTTACATCAGCAGTTTCGCAGCTTCTTTATCCATAAACCAAAATAGATTGCCTGATGTGGGCTCTACACGTGCGGCGGGATATTTCATCTCGTCACCACCTGCTCCGCCTACAATCTCTTTTACTTTTTCGGCTTTGCCGGCTCCTGTTACCAGAAATGCAACATTGTCGGCATTATTAATCGCTGTGCCTGTAAGGCTCACGCGCTTTTGTCCGCTGTCGGGATGTGTACCCACCACGCAGTGGCGGCTGTCGTCCCAAAGGTTGATTTCATAAGGAAATATGGATGCTGTGTGTCCATCGTCACCCATTCCCAGAATGATGATATCAAATGATGGGATATTGTTTTTCAGTTCAAGTTCTTCTTCAAGAACTGAAGAATATCTATTGGCTTCTTCTTCAGGGTCATTTTCTCCTTTGATTCTGAAGATGTTCTTTTCGGGAATTGCAACATTGTCCAGCAGATGATCTTTGGTCATCTTGTAGTTGCTTTCGCTGTCGGTGGGCGCTACGGCGCGCTCGTCACCCCAGAACAGATAGATTGAACTCCAGTCAATATCTTCTTTGTGATGTTTTGACCAATAGTCAAACAGCGACTTTGGTGTGGATCCTCCTGAAAGAGAAATAGTCAGTTTGCCTTTTTCTTCCAGCAATTCTTTAATCCAGTCGGTAAACGCTTCGTTAAGCTCCGACAGGTTGTCATAAATTTGAATGTTCATATATGTTTTTGTTTTTATAATTCGCAATAGATACCGTCATCCGAAAGATTCTTGCAGGGATAACGCCATGTTTTGGTGCCGTCAATAAGCTGGTCGGCGGTGTCAGGTCCCCACGATCCAGCGGGATATCCGTATAGAGGAGCCTCAAGAGTTGAGTCCCAATAGTCGATGACAGGCTGCATGAACTTCCATGTGAGTTCGGCACCTTCGCCCGACATAAATAGTGTGTTGTCGCCCATCATACAATCCAGAATCCAGCGCTCATAAGCATCGGGGAGGTGTTCATCACCAAGGTCTGAATAATGGAAGTCAACGTTTACAGAC
>JAAZDA010000457.1 GCA_012512995.1 Clostridiales bacterium
ATATTCACATTGGCCTCCTAACAGCGCGATATTCACATTAGCCTCCTAACAGAGCGTTTTATTCTTTACCATCTCCAGGAATCTGTCGAACATGAATTCAGTATCCTGCGGACCGGCACATGCTTCCGGATGGAACTGAACTGTGAAGATATTCTTTCCGACATAGTGAAGTCCTTCATTTGTGCCGTCATTGACATTTGTGAAAGATGGGACCGCCACCCTGGGATCGAGCGAATTCATATCCACAGCATAGCCATGGTTCTGAGATGAAATATAGACACGTCCTGTTGACAGATCTTTTACAGGGTGATTACCGCCGCGATGACCGTACTTGAGTTTGTATGTATCAGCTCCCGTTGCAAGAGCCATCAGCTGATGGCCGAGGCATATTGCAAATATCGGAGTATCGCTCTCATAAAGCTTCCTGATTTCCTTAATGATCTCTGTGCATTCCTTGGGATCCCCGGGGCCGTTCGACAGCATTATTCCATCGGGATCGGCGGCAAGGATCTCAGAAGCCTTTGTTCCTGCAGGATATACTGTAACGTTGCAGCCTCTTGATGAAAGGCATCTTGCAATGTTCTTTTTTGTTCCAAGATCGAGAAGTGCGATCTCAAGATGGCGCGTTGATGATGTGTTTTTGCCGTCATCCGTGGCTTCCGCGCTTGTTTTGACTATTCCGGTCAATTCGTGTACCAGGCTTGGTTTCTTCTCGTGAGTGATCTTTCCGTCCTCATCCGGCACATTGTATGACTCAGCGTCAAAGACGGCGCTCCCTGAGACAGGGCCGTTCTCATCAAGTGAATCGACGCCCCTGACTTCATATTTATCAGAGCATGTGACTTTCTCTACTACCTTGCCACATGTATAGGCCCTGAGCTTTGGCATTATCTCATCAATGCTGTAGTTCTCATTCGATGTTATGCACCCGTTCATAGTGCCCTTTTCACGGAGGATCCTTGTGAGCTTTCTCGTGTCGATTCCCTCGATCCCCGGAAGATCATAAGTGTCCATGAATTTCCCGAGCGACATATCTGATCTGAAATTGCTGGGCACTCTGGCCAGTTCTCTCACTATCAGAGCGTCCGGCCATGGTCTGCCTGATTCCAGGTCATCCATACATACGCCATAGTTTCCTATAAGTGGATATGTCATACATACAGCCTGTCCCGCGTATGAAGGATCTGTAAGTACTTCTGTATAGCCGGCCATCGTTGTATTGAATACGATCTCGCTTATCACATCGCGGTCAGCACCGATTCTTCTGCCCGGAAATACAGTGCCGTCCTCAAGTATCAGAAATGCTTTCATTCATGCCTCCGTAACTTATTTTTACAGGAAATAACGAACTCCGCTTTCAAATATCTTCATATCCTGTCTGCCGACTATGTTGATGGCGACTCCGTCGCCTCTTCTCTCGCTGTGGCACATCTTTCCGAGCACTCTCCCGTCAGGTGATGTTATTCCTTCTATCGCGTGGAACGAACCGTTGAAATTCCATTCCTCATCCATGCTGACATTGCCTTCCGGGTCGCAGTACTGAGTCGCGACCTGTCCTGCTGCAAAGAGCTCTTTTATTGTATCTTCAGGTGCGACAAAACGTCCTTCACCGTGGGATGCAGGGTTAACATAGACACCTCCGAGATCGGCTTCCTGAAGCCATGGGCTCAGATTTGAAACTGTCCTGATATAAGCCTCTCTTGAAATGTGCCTGCCTATTGTATTGAATGTGAGCGTCGGGGATTCCTGCGTCTGCGCGTCTGTTATCTTTCCAAATGGTACAAGTCCGAGTTTTATCAGAGCCTGGAAACCATTGCAGATGCCGAGCGCCAGTCCATCGCGCTCTCCGAGAAGCTCATCCACAGCTTCGCGGATCCTGGCATTTCGGAAAGCTGTAGCAAAGAACTTGGCTGAGCCGTCCGGTTCATCGCCGGCAGAGAACCCGCCGGGGAACATTATTATCTGTGACTTCTCAATACCGTCGCGGAAAGCGTCTACCGATCCGCGTATATCCTCGGCGTTCAGGTTCACAAATACCTTTGTGATCGTCTTTGCCCCTGCTCTCTCAAATGAAGCAGCTGCATCGTACTCACAGTTCGTTCCAGGAAAAACAGGGATGAACACTGTGGGCTGGGCGATCTTGTGTGAACATACTACAACGCCGTTGTATCTGCCGGGATCATCAGCATCAGGTCTCTTCTCAGCGTCATAAAGCGGTGATGCCACTTCTTCGTCATTTTCCTTTACATAAGTCGGGAAAACTCTCTCGAGAGGTTTCTGCCATGCTGACAGTGCATCTTTCAGTGAGACCTCTGTCTCGCCGTATGCAAATGCCGGTCCTTCATTCTCAGAACGTCCTGTCGTTGTACCGACAATTCTGTAATCACCGCACTCCCAGTCAAGTTCCTCGAGCGCATCAGCGTCATCAGGAGCCATCTCAGCGATTATATTACCTATGCCGTTCGCAAAGAGATCCTTAACCTCAAGTCTGCTGTCAAAACGCACTCCATAATGATTACCAAATGCCATCTGAGCCGCAGCCGCTGCAATACCGCTGCATTCGACTGCATGTGCGGACAGTATTAAGTCGTCATGAATGAGCGATGTGATTCTTTCATAGAGATTGAGTACATCGCTGTATACAGGAATATCATAATCATCTTTGTTAATTCTGAATTCTACGAGGACATTGCCCTCAGCCTTTATGTCGTTTGTAATGATGTCATCCTGACCTGCAACATCGACCGCAAAGGAAACAAGTGTGGGCGGGACATCGATATCATTGAATGTTCCGGACATTGAATCTTTGCCGCCTATAGCGGCCAATCCGTAACCTATCTGGGCATCATACGCGCCGAGCAGTGCCGCAAAAGGCTGGCTCCAGCGCTTCGGATCCTCACTCATCCTGCGGAAGTATTCCTGGAATGTGAGATGTATCTTTTCTGTGCTTCCGCCAAATGCCACTATCTTGGCTACTGACTCTGTTACAGCGTAAATTGCTCCGTGGTAGGGGCTCCATGATGACAGATAAGGATCAAAACCATAACTCATCATAGTCACTGTATCAGATGTGCCGTGAAGTATAGGAAGTTTTGCGACCATTGTCTGAGTCTGTGTCCTCTGATACTTGCCGCCGTAAGGCATATCAACTGATCCGGCACCTATGGATGAGTCGAACATCTCGACCAGTCCCTTCTGCGAGCAGGTATTCAGATCAGAAAGCTGTGAAATGAAAGCTCCCGGGAAGTCCTCTTCGTTCTTCTCAAGTTTTGCCGCAACAGCACCGCAGGCGATCTTCTCAAGATAATTGTCTTCTTCAGAAGGTGTTTCGACCTCGACTGAGCACTCCTGATGGGCGCCGTTCGTATCGAGGAATCTGCGTGAAATATTGACTATATCCTTGTCTCTCCATGTAAGGACGAGATCCGGGTTCTTAGTTACAACAGCAAGGGGCGTAGCTTCGAGGTTCTCTTCCTCTGCATACCCGAGGAACTGTTCTTTATCTTCAGGCGCAACAACAACTGCCATTCTCTCCTGTGACTCTGAGATGGCAAGTTCTGTTCCGTCAAGTCCTTCATACTTCTTTGGCACAAGGTCAAGATTGACTTTGAGTCCGTCTGCAAGCTCTCCTATTGCTACGGATACGCCGCCGGCTCCGAAATCATTACACTTCTTTATCATGTGTGCGACTTCAGGTCTTCTGAAAAGTCTCTGCAACTTGCGCTCTGTCGGAGCATTACCTTTCTGGACCTCAGCTCCGCATGTTGCAAGAGATTTTGAGTTATGTGCCTTGGATGCGCCTGTCGCGCCTCCTATGCCGTCGCGCCCTGTTCTTCCGCCGAGAAGAATGATTATATCTCCCGGGTCAGAGCTCAGACGCTCAACGCTGCTGCGGGGTGCGGCTCCCATTACTGCGCCGATCTCCATTCGTTTTGCCACATAATTCGGATGATATATCTCTCTGACATGACCTGTCGCAAGGCCTATCTGATTTCCATAGCTTGAATAGCCCTGAGCTGCTCCGCGAACAAGTTTCTTCTGCGGAAGTTTGCCCGCCAGTGTCTCGGATACCGGAACTGTCGGATCTGCGGCACCTGTGACACGCATTGCCTGATAAACATAGCCTCTGCCCGAGAGCGGATCCCTTATTGCTCCGCCAAGGCATGTGGCAGCGCCACCGAACGGCTCGATCTCAGTCGGGTGATTATGTGTCTCGTTCTTGAAGAAAACAAGCCATTCCTCAGTCTCAGGTCCGTTGCCATAATCTGTCTCGACAGGAACTATGACTGTGCAGGCATTGTTCTCCTCGGATTTCTCCATATCGTTAAGTTTTCCGTCAGCCCTCAGTTTCTTCATTCCCATGAGAGCTATGTCCATCAGACAGACATATTTCTCCGGGCGATCCTTATAAAGCTCAGCGAACGTATCGCGGTAACTCCTGTATGTGAGCTCCATCGGTGTCGCGTAATAACCCTCGTCAAAACTGACGTCCTTAAGCTCGGTTGCAAATGTCGTATGACGGCAGTGATCTGACCAGTATGTGTCCAGTACTCTCACTTCAGTGATCGTTGGATCGCGGCGAACCTTTCCGTCAAAACTCCCGTCAAAATATTGTCTTATGTATTTGAAATCTTCATATGTCATCGCAAGTCCGAGCGAATCATAAAGTTCCCTGAATTCGTTCTCCGGCATCATGATGAAACCTTCCATCACAGCGACATCATCAGGCACCGGGTGTTTGATCTCAAGAGTCTCCGGTTTTTCCAGTCCCGTTTCTCTAGAATCTACCGGGTTGATGCAATATCCTTTTATTCTCTCCATCTCTTCATCAGAGACAGTGCCTTCGAGGATATATGTTTTGGCTGTGATAATTGTAGGATTTTCCGTCGGATCTATGAACTGTATGCACTGAACTGCTGAGTCAGCCCTCTGATCGAACTGCCCCGGGACAGGCTCCACCGAGAAAACACGTGCTCCGGCAGGAATCTCGATTGTCTCTCTGTACATGACATCGACCGGCGGTTCCGAAAAAACAGTCCTGCAGGCTGTCTCGAATACTTCATCCGAAATATTCTCCACATCGTATCTGATCATGATACGGACATTGCGGATCCCGGTCACTCCCAGGAAGTTCTTGATCTCGTCCCTCAACTGATCTGCTGCTACTGCATAAGGTGTTTTCTTCTCAACATAGATGCGTCTGACGTTCATATCAGGTTTTCTCTCTCCTTGTAGGTTGGTTAGATGTGTTGTCGGTCCCGCGGTCTGCCCGCTTTGACTGGAATTATAACAACAAGCTTATTAAAAGTACAGTTATGATTAAGCTGCACTCAGGTCCTCTTCGCAAAAACAGGGCTGCCGCAAATTGCGACAGCCCCGCTGTTGAGCAGAGGAAGAGGGACTCGAACCCCCATGAGCGGTTTTGGAGACCGCAATACTAGCCATTGTATGATTCCTCTATATATGTCCGTCGTTTTCTCGGCTGACTTCATGGATTATAGCATAGCAATACTCCCGATTCAAGGACAAAATAGTATGCTACCTCTTCTTCATCCTGAGCGGGCGGAAGATGGTAGCACTTCCCAGCCACGACACGAACCTGCCTGTAAGCGCTCCGATAAGAGCCCCGCCACTGTCTATAAGAACATCACGGCCACTGGCAGTCCTGCCGGCAGAATAGAGCTGGTGATACTCATCAGTGCAGGCATATGCCGCACATATTCCCACCGTAACAACAATGAGTGGAAATCCCCGCAGCCCATAGACATAAAGCGGTATTGAAAGAGTGATGGCAAGCAGGCAATATTCTGCCATATGCGCGGCCTTCCTAACATATCTTTCAAGCTTCCAGGTGTATATGCTGATCTGACCTTCGTCCCAGCCCTTTTCAAAACGCTCATTGTATTCCACCACGATCCTTCGTGTAAATGTCAGGCTCTCTTCCGTGCTCTGTATTCCATTGTCAGCAGAAAAACTGAAGATCATACATGCCACAAGGATCGCCGGCACAAATGACAGCGGCTTCAGGAGCAGTCTCAGTGTTTTTTTGATGAACAGCCAAATATATTTCATATCAGAACGTGATTCAACTTCCCGGACAGTTGTGTATTCACGCCTGTCCCTTTGATATCTTTCTGTAATGTGCGAACATATACTGCTGATAGACTCCGTTATACGGACGATATGATTCAATCGGATATCCGTCAGGATATTTGTCGGCAAGAATGCGCTTCACCCATACATCGATCGGGAACGCATCGAGATGATGCAGTCCGAAAAGTGACATACAGTTCGCGACCTTGGGTCCGACACCATAAATCTGACACAGCCCCTTTATTGTACCGGCTTCTGACACATCAGAGGCAGATTTATCAGCACATGTCATTTTTGCAAGATCAATGCTCCCGTCCAGCACTCCCTCCGCCGTCCTTCTGACATAAGGCTCACGGTATCCGAGCCTGCACCTGCCAAGCGCTTCACCGCTCATCGCAGCTATCTGCCAAGGCTCCGGGAATGAATAATATGTTACGCCCCTTGTATCAACAAGCTCTGTTCCGGCTTCACTCGAAAGAAGTTCTATGGATCTTCTTATGATCGGAATATTCCTGTTCTGGGAAATTATAAAACTGATGAGAGTCTCAAAAGGATCCTGTCGCAATATCCTTATTCCCTGTTCTTCCATGCATGATTCGTATAGAAAAGGATCCCTGTTCCTGTCTACTTTTCCACGGATCATCCGATAAGAAGTATCGAGATCAAGGTACCTGTGCCAGTACGATTCAAATTCCGTGCTGTCGCACGAAACGTCAAAACATGATTCACCCTCATGTTTTATGTAGATACAACGGTCACCTGATATTACACGCCATGCTCCGTCTTCTGCTTCATTCCAGCGGAAACACTGACCGCTTTCAGCAATCTTTCGAAGATCGCAGTCATCACTTATTTCTATTCTCATTTTCCCCTCATTTATAAATGTTCTATGCTCCGATACTGCCCGCTGAAGCCTCGAGTCTTTCTTTTGCCTGTCTCATGGCATCGACGTCCTGTGCTGTCACCTTGTCCGCACGGAATTTCGAAGTCAGACGTTCAAGCTCGCTGACATCTTTTTTGATCTCCCTGTATTTCGCCTTATACATTTGTTTTTTCTGCTCTTTAAGTCTGTTGTCAGTATCCAGGATCAGCCTGCGGCACTCATCAGTCAGTGCAAGCCCGTCTTTTCTGATGCCGTCTGTAGCGCTGTACATCTCGGCATCTCTCCTTGCCTGTTCTATCTCTGTATCAGACATGCGGTCACTTGCTGTGATCGTTACCGACTGCATCTTACCTGTAGTCAGATCCTGCGCGGATACTTTGAGTATACCATTCGCGTCTATATCAAAAGTCACATTTATCCTCGGCATACCGCTGTTGCTCCTGCGAATGCCGTGCATCATGAACTTGCCTATTGTTTTGTTGTCGTGCGCCATTGGTCTTTCACCCTGCAGGACATTGACTTCTATTGTAGTCTGCATGGGTGAGGCTGTAGTGAATTCCTTTGTGTATTTGAAGGGGATCGTGGTATTGCGCTCTATGAGCCTCGTGGCTACTCCGCCCATAGTCTCAATTGAAAGGCTGAGCGGGGTCACATCAAACAGCATGAGGCTCTGCCCTGTTCCTCTTGAAATCAGTGCATTCCCGGTGAGCGTGCTCCCAAGGATCGCCGCGCCCATCGCAACGCACTCATCCGGATTGATGTTCTGAGACGGTTCTTTACCTGTAAGCTTTTTTACTTTGTCCTTAACAGCAGGAACTCTTGTTGACCCGCCTACCAGAAGCACCATATCAAGTTTTGACGCTGATATGCCTGCATCTGCAAGGGCGTTGACGACCGGAGCTTCTGTCCTGCCTATCAGGTCACCAATGAGTTCATTCAGCTTATCCCTGGTAAAAGTCAGGTCGAGGTGGAGAGGGCCTGACCTGTCTTTTGCAATATAAGGAAGATTTATCTGGGCTGTCGTCGCTGATGAGAGTTCCTTCTTGGCCTGTTCGGCCGCTTCGCGTATTCTCTGGCGGGCCGCAAAATCTTTTCGCAGGTCAATACGATGCTCCTGTCTGAATTGTTCCGCTATCCAGTCGGCTATCCTCTCATCAAAATCATCTCCGCCGAGATGGTTGTCACCTGATGTGGCCATGACCTCAATTATTCCGTCAGCAATATCAATTATTGAAACATCAAATGTTCCTCCGCCGAGATCGAATACCATTACTTTCTTTGAGTCCCCGTGGTCAAGTCCATATGACATTGCCGCACTTGTCGGTTCATTTATTATACGGAGCACATTCAGCCCGGCTATAGCGCCTGCATCCTTTGTTGCCTGCCTCTGCGTATCATTGAAGTAAGCCGGGACCGTGATGACCGCGTCGTTAACTGTCTGTCCGAGATACTTCTCGGCATCCTGCTTAAGTTTCATAAGTATATAGGCGCTTATTGTCTGTGGCTTGTACAATGATCCATCGATCTTCATCGACCAGTTCGTGCCCATCTGACGTTTTATCGAAGATATAGTCCTGTCAGGGTTCACCACCAGTTGCCGTCTTGCGGTGTCACCCACATATCTCTCGCCGTCTTTGGAAAATGCGACCACGCTGGGCGTAGTCCGGCTTCCCGTGTCTGACGGGATTATCACCGCTTTGCCATTTTCGACCACCGACACGCAACTGTTTGTTGTCCCAAGATCAATTCCTATAACGTTTCCCATTTCTTAGCCTCCAAAACCAGATCGTCACACAAAAGCACTTGTTTCGCCTGTTTACTTTTGCCTCGAATCATAACACGATATGGTATATGGGAAATGTGAAATAATTCTTAAAAAAAGGCAAAGATAAAGCATAGTACCTTTGTTTGGCGTACAATACAAGAATCGACACAGGATTTCTCAACTATGGAGGATTAATATATGATCAAAAACAAAAATGGGATTGGAGCAGGGATCGCCGGTTTTGTCCTGGGCGCTGCTGCAGTGGCCGCCGGTCTTGCGGCTCATCACTATTACACGGAAATTGAAAGGGTCAGGCTCAATGATGCTTCATCAAAAGCTGACGAAAGCAACGGGGATTCCCTTAAGCGCGATGACGAAGGAAATGTCATCGTTGCCGCTGGCATGACAGGCCTTCTGTCAAGGATCGATGTCAAAGAAGGGGACAATACAGCAGCCGGAGAGACGATTATGATCATCGGCAATACAATTCCTGTCGTAAGTCCGGTAACCGGAACAATAAAGACGATCTCTATCAAAGAGGGCACACTCGTATCGGAAGATGAAACTGTGGCTGTTATTGAAGAAGCCGGCGACGAGGACAGTGACGAGGCTTAAGAGAGTCTACAAAATAACATAGCGGATGTCGGGTACATGCATACCTGGCATCCGCTATATTTTTTCTATATCATATACA
>JAAZDA010000033.1 GCA_012512995.1 Clostridiales bacterium
ACTTCCATCTCTCCGAAACGCTGTCCGCCGAACTGAGCTTTGCCGCCCAGAGGCTGCTGCGTGACCAGAGAATAAGGACCGGTCGAACGAGCGTGGATCTTATCGTCAACAAGGTGATGAAGTTTGAGGTAATGCATGTGTCCTACCGTAACAGGGCCATCGAAAAGCTCGCCTGTACGTCCGTCACTGACGGTAACTTTACCGGATTCATTGAGCGGAACACCCTTCCAGACAGATCTGTGATCACGATTATCCCAGAGATATTTCATGACCTCAGGGCCTGCCTGCGCGCCCCACTTCTTCTCAAATGCTTTCCATGCATCATCACCATATGAGTTATTCACATAGTCGTTTGCCATCTCCAGGAGATCCTGGATATCTTCCTCGGATGCACCGTCGAAAACAGGTGTCGATACCTTGAATCCAAGTGCTGCTGACGCAAGGGACAGATGAATTTCAAGTACCTGTCCGATATTCATACGTGAAGGCACGCCCAGAGGGTTAAGAACTATATCGAGTGGTCTGCCGTTGGGAAGGTAAGGCATATCCTCAACAGGCAAAACTCTTGAAACAACACCCTTGTTACCGTGACGGCCGGCCATCTTATCACCGACAGATATCTTTCTCTTCTGTGCGATATAGATGCGGACTGCCTGGTTGACTCCTGGCGGAAGCTCGTCTCCGTTCTCCCTTGTGAATATCTTTGTGTCAACTATGATTCCATACTCGCCGTGCGGAACCTTGAGCGAAGTATCTCTTACTTCTCTTGCTTTCTCTCCGAATATTGCGCGGAGAAGTCTTTCTTCTGCGGTAAGCTCTGTCTCGCCCTTAGGTGTGACCTTGCCGACCAGGATATCACCTGCACGGACTTCTGCGCCTACACGGATGATTCCGTATTCGTCGAGATCTTTGAGTGCATCTTCACCGACGCCCGGGACATCTCTTGTTATCTCTTCGGGTCCGAGCTTTGTGTCTCTCGACTCAGCTTCGTACTCCTCGATATGGACTGATGTATAGACATCGTCCCTGACAAGTCTCTCACTGATGAGGACAGCATCCTCGTAGTTGTAACCTTCCCATGTCATGAATCCGATGAGAGGGTTCTTGCCGAGACCAAGTTCGCCGTTGCTGGTCGAAGGGCCGTCAGCTATTACCTGACCCTTGTCAAAATGATCACCCGTCGAAATGATAGGTCTCTGGTTATAACAGTTACTCTGGTTCGAACGTGCGAACTTCTGGACATGGAGCTCATCCTTTGTTCCGTCGTCGTACTTTACTCTTATTGTCGTGGCATCGACGTACTCAGCTGTTCCGGCTTTCTCGGCGACTATGCAGACACCTGAGTCAACAGCGGCCTTTACTTCCATACCTGTTCCGACTACAGGAGATTCCGTTGTCAGAAGCGGAACTGCCTGACGCTGCATGTTGGAACCCATCAGAGCGCGGTTGGCATCATCTGACTGCAGGAACGGTATAAGTGCTGTCGCCACGGAGAATACCATCTTGGGCGAAACATCCATGTACTCGAACTGATCCTTGGGATACTGTGAAGTCTCTGTCAGATAACGTCCTGAAACGTTTCTCTCTATAAAGTGTCCCTCAGCATCAAGTTTTGCCGATGCCTGAGCCACATGGTAATTATCCTCTTCGTCGGCTGTCATATAGACAACTTCGTCTGTTACGCGCGGATTCTCAGGATCAGTCTGGTCTACCCTGCGGTAAGGAGCCTCGATGAATCCGTACTTGTTGATGCGCGCATAGCATGCCAGCGAGTTAATAAGACCGATGTTAGGACCTTCAGGAGTCTCGATGGGGCACATACGTCCGTAATGGGTGTAGTGGACATCTCGGACTTCGAATCCGGCTCTGTCTCTTGACAGACCGCCGGGGCCGAGGGCTGAAAGCCTTCTCTTATGTGTAAGCTCGCCGAGCGGATTATTCTGATCCATGAACTGTGACAGCTGTGATGAACCGAAGAATTCTTTGACCGCAGCCTGAACAGGTTTAATATTGATCAGTGACTGAGGTGTGAGCTCCTGGTTCGGATCATGCGTGGTCATACGCTCACGCACAACTCTTTCGAGACGTGAGAGTCCAATGCGATACTGGTTCTGAAGCAGTTCGCCGACGGCTCTTATACGACGGTTTCCAAGGTGATCGATATCATCATCATTACCGATGCCGTACTCGAGGTGCATGTTGTAGTTTATGGAAGCAAGGATATCCTCCTTGGTTATGTGCTTGGGAATCAGCTCGTGAACGCTCTTTCTGAGTGCGTCCGCAAGAGCTTCCGGATCATCGTTGTCCTGATACTGTATCAGGATCTCGCGCAGTGCCGGATAATAAACTTGCTCTGTAATTCCGAGTTCTGCGGGATCACAGTCAACAAAGTGTGTGATATCGACCATGAGGTTTGAAAGGACTTTGACATTTCTCTCCTCTGTCTGAAGCCACACATAAGGGATTGCAGCATTCTGAATAGCGTCAGCCATTTCTGCTGTCACTGTATCGCCCTTGCTGCCCATTATCTCGCCATTTGCCTCATCGACAACATCTTCAGCCAGAACATGACCCTTGATGCGGTTCCTGAGAGCGAGTTTCTTGTTGAATTTATAACGTCCGACCTTGGCAAGGTCATAACGGCGGGGATCGAACAGCATCGCATTGATAAGGCTGTCAGCGCTCTCCACTGAAAGAGGCTCGCCCGGGCGGATCTTCTTATATAATTCGAGAAGGCCGGATTCGTAGCTGTCTGACGGATCCTTTGAAAAGCTGCTTCGAAGCTTCGGCTCATCACCGAAGAGATCGATGATCTCATCATTAGTCCCGAATCCCAGCGCACGGATAAGTACTGTGATCGGCACCTTTCTGGTGCGGTCAACTCTTACATAGAAGACATCGTTAGCGTCAGTCTCATACTCAAGCCATGCACCCCTGTTAGGGATGACTGTGCAGGAATACAGCTTCGTACCGAACTTATCCTTGTCGATATTGTAATAAATGCCGGGAGAACGTACCAGCTGTGAAACGATTACACGGTCCGCGCCGTTGATAACAAAGGTTCCGGTCCTGGTCATGATGGGCATGTCGCCCATGAAGATCTCCTGTTCCTTTATATCCTGGTTATTGTCCTTGTCATAAAGGCGCACCTTGACCTTGAGCGGGGCCGCGTATGTAGCGTCGCGTTCCTTGCACTTCTCAATAGAGTATTTCTTCTCATCCTCGCAGAGCTTGTAGCTCGTGAATGACAGGCTAAGATGCCCACTGTAATCCTCGATTGGGCTGATGTCGTCAAAAGCTTCCTGAAGACCCTGCTCAAGAAACCACTGATACGAAGATTTCTGCACTTCGATCAGGTTGGGCATCTCCTGTACTTCTTTCTGACGGGAGAAACTCATTCTCTGACTTTTGCCGCTGCCGATAGGACGCATCCTGTTATTATCCATCTTCTCCTCCGATTCTAGTAGACGTGCATCTAAATCACATACCAAATATGAAACTTCAAAACAAGCGCTGCAACCCAACAAATGGCGCAAATACGTTGTTTCTCCGATCTGAATGAAATAGTGCGCACTAAAAAAAGCGCATAATTTCACTGAGGATATGCGAACGCTATTTTACCTCAACCATTACCCTTTAGTCAACAGCAAATATAAAAACGGTGCAGCTTTTTGTGCCACACCGTTTTCTTTCATAGTGAATAATCAGATGCAGATTACTTAAGAGTAACCTTAGCTCCCTGCTCTTCAACCTTCTTCTGGATCTCTTCAGCTTCTTCCTTGCCGACTGCTTCCTTGATGTTCTGCGGAGCTGCGTCCACAAGATCTTTAGCTTCCTTAAGTCCAAGACCGGTGATCTCACGTACGACCTTGATGACCTTAACTTTGTTAGGG
>JAAZDA010000034.1 GCA_012512995.1 Clostridiales bacterium
CACATATACAGTGTGTGAGCTCCGAGCAATGTCCGGCTTCGGGTGCTTTGTTGTCGTCGGCGCTTTGCGAGGCTAATGCTAAAAGCACAGCTTTTAGCATACGAGCATTAGCGTCCGCTACGTACAACAACGTAGCGAGAGCGGGCCCGGAACGGACATGCGCAGTCTAACACATTAGTATTAATTGTACCCGTTAACCGCAATTAAAAAGTAAGCAACATTATTGGAGGCAAGAACATGGACGGCTATATAATGGCGCTCGACCAGGGCACAACCAGCTCGAGATGCATACTCTTTGACCACAGCGGCAAGATCTGCTCAATAGCGCAGAAAGAATTCCCTCAGTATTTTCCGCAGCCCGGCTGGGTAGAACATGATCCCATGGAAATCTGGTCATCACAGTTCGCAGTAGCTATGGAAGCGATGGCTCAGATAGGTGTCACGGCGACCGGCATAGCCGGAATCGGCATCACGAACCAGAGAGAAACAACGATACTCTGGGACAGGAAGACAGGAAAGCCCATATATAACGCAATTGTCTGGCAGTGCCGCAGGACGGCCGATATGATAGACGCATTGTCTGATGAGCAGAAGAAGGTGATCCGCGGCAAAACAGGTCTCGTCCCGGACGCGTATTTTTCGGCGACAAAGATTGCATGGATACTTGATCATGTGAAAGGCGCAAGGCAGCAGGCTGGGAACGGGGAAATTTGTTTTGGCAATGTGGACAGCTGGCTTATCTGGAATCTGACAAAAGGCGGCGTTCACATCACGGATTACACTAATGCATCGCGGACGATGCTCTTCAATATTCACGAAATGAAGTGGGATGATGAGCTTCTTGAGATGTTTAATATTCCGCGCGAGATCCTGCCGGAGGCCAGACCATCGAGCATGATATACGGTTACACGGACCCGGCGATCCTAGGCGGACGAATCCCGATTGCGGCGGCAGCGGGAGACCAGCAATCAGCGCTCTTCGGACAATGTTGTTTCGAACCGGGCGAAGTCAAGAATACATACGGGACCGGCGGTTTCCTTCTTATGAACACGGGGCACGAGGCAATTGAGTCAGCGCACGGGCTTCTTACTACTGTCGCGGCGACTCCGGAGGGAGAGGAAACTTCTTACGCTCTCGAGGGCAGTGTTTTTGTCGCCGGATCATCGATTCAGTGGCTCAGGGACGAAATGCGAATGGTCAAAACAACTGCTCAGTCAGAGGAGTACGCGGACGAGGTCTATGACACAGCCGGAGTTTATGTGGTGCCGTCATTTACCGGGCTCGGTGCGCCGTATTGGAACCCTTATGCAAGGGGAACAATAGTAGGACTGACGAGAGGCTGTAAGAAAGAACATTTCATAAGGGCGACACTTGAATCAATATGCTATCAGTCAATGGATGTGATAACAGCGATGGAAGAGGATGCGGGCGTGCCGCTCACAGGTCTAAAGGTAGATGGTGGAGCGAGCGCTAATAACTTCCTCATGAAGTTCCAGGCAAACCTCATGAATACACAGGTTTTTCGTCCGAAATGCATTGAGACAACAGCACTCGGAGCGGCTTACCTCGCAGGGATGGCAGTGGGGTACTGGAAGGACAGGGATGAGATCAAAGAGAACTGGCAGCTCGGCCGTACTTTCACGCCAGAACTTGACGACAAGACGAGAAATGAACTCATGAAGGGATGGCACAGAGCGGTGCGCTGCGCAATTTCATGGGCAGATGATGAAGAATAATCTATGTGTCTTCGGATATTTCGCTCAGTCATGGCTGAAAATATGCACAATTAAACGAGGTAAAATATGTTAATAAATTCGACTTGTAATTAGCTAAAATTAGCCTATAATTAAATTAAATTTAACCGATAAGCTCAGGCGTGAGCAGGAACACATTCAAGGCAGATAAATCAATGTGGTGTGTGATGGCTCAGGCAGGCGCAGGAGCATAAAAGTCGATTAAATCCCAGGCAGGGGCATTTCGAAAAGCAGAAAATAAACTTCACAGCTGTTTTTCGGGGTGCCTTTTTTCTTTTGGCAGCAAAACGTAAGACGCAAATTCAGGCAACTATTCGGGGGTTACATATGATAAAGAAATTATACAAGTACCAGGAAGGCAGGCTTCATGTTGTTTTCGGCATCACAGGGGAGAATCAGATAAGGCTCCTTCACTTCTCGTCAGTGCCATTTGAGGGCAAGGTGGCAGATGATGTCATGAATGAACCGGACAACTATCACCGCGAGGGCTATCAGTTCGCGGGGATCAATCTGTCCGGATACGACCGCCCATATGAGAGACAGGGCGAGATGTATACATGCACAGTGCCGGGCGTGATGATGAAGTTCGCAGGGCTCACGGAATCACGCAATGAAAAGGGGCGCGTCCTCACAATTACTCAGGCGGATTTCGGTGAGGAACAGGCGGGAGCGTTGTCTTTGACCGACAGACGTGCTAAAGATCACACTCCGTCAGGCGCTGTAGTTACAACAACTGTGCAGTTTTATGACGGAATTTCAGTGGCGCGATTCATTAATAATTACACTAATAGCAGTGACAGCACGCAGACACTCGAGTATCTGGGCTCATTCTCATACCTTGGAATTGATAAGGAAGGAATCAGGAATGCAGATCACAAGATGAGGATATACATTCCGCACAATTCATGGCAGCACGAAATCGCGTGGCAGGATTACAGTCTTGAAGAATTGGGAATTGCCAACACGCAGCCGCATGTTTTCAACAGGACCAGCAAAACAATCGCGATCACGAACACCGGACACTGGTCAGCTAAGGATTATCTTCCTATGGGTTATGTGGAGAATCTGGAGGCGGATACAGGACTTGTTTATGAGATCGAGCAGAACGGTTCGTGGCACGCTGAGTATGGAACGCAGAACGGCAGATTCTTCCTGAATCTGAGCGGCCCTACGGAGACTCAGTCGCACTTCTATAAGAATATTGCACCGGGTGAGAGTTTTGAATCAGTGCCCGTGGCGGTCGGCGTGTCAAAGGCTGATGTCAGCCAGGCAATGGGCGAACTAGATCGTTACCGCAGACTGATCCGCCGTCCTAACAGGGATGATGAGGAACTGCCGGTGATCTTCAACGATTATATGAACTGCCTGTTCGGCGATCCGACGACGGCGAAGGAACTCCCGCTTGTCGATGCGGCGGCAAATGCGGGCTGCGAGTATTACGTGATAGATGCCGGATGGTACGCGCCCGGCGAATGGTGGGCAGGCGTCGGAGAGTGGGAGGAGTGCAGAGAGCGCTTCCCGAACGGCATCCGCGAGCTCACTGATTACATCAGATCAAAGGGCATGATACCAGGAGTCTGGCTGGAACTTGAAGTCATGGGGATCAACTGCGATCTGGCGAAGAAAGTGCCGGATGACTGGTTCTTCATCCGCCACGGCAAGAGAGTTTACGACCGCAGCAGGTATCAGCTGGATTTCCGCAATCCCGCTGTCATAGAGCACGTGACAGGGGTGATCGACAAAGTCGTTAACGAGTATGGAGTCGGTTACATCAAAATGGATTACAACATCGAGCCCGGAATCGGCACTGAGATTGATGCTGACAGCGTTGGAGACGGACTTCTCAGGCACGAGAGAGCTTATCTTGAGTGGCTTGACGGAATTTTCAGAAAGTACCCGGATCTTGTCATCGAAAACTGCTCGAGCGGCGGCCTTCGCATGGATTACGCGATGCTCTCCAGGTACAGCATTCAGTCGACGAGCGATCAGGAGGATTACATCCAGTATTCAACGATCGCGGCAAATGTCCCGAGCGCTCTGACAAGCGAACAGGCGGCGGTCTGGTCATACCCGCTCCGCCAGGGAAATCCGGAGGAAGCTGTTTTCAATATGGTGAACGCGATGCTCTGCAGGATCCATCAGAGTGGCCACCTCGCGGAACTGTCAAAGGAACGCTTTGATCTTGTGAGGGAAGGCATTGATCTTTACAAGAAGATCAGATGTGACATAAGGCAGTCAGTTCCGTACTGGCCGCTCGGCCTCGCGCACACCAGTGACCCATATGCATGTCTGGTGGTCAAAACAAATGATAAGGCCTATATGGCTCTATGGAGAAGGGGGACACCGGACACGGGTGCCGGCAGTGATTTTGTGACGATACCGCTCCGAGACCTCTGGAGAGATGAAAACGAAAAAGAAGGAACAGGACACGG
>JAAZDA010000458.1 GCA_012512995.1 Clostridiales bacterium
AAGAGGACGAGGCGTTTGAGAATCTGACTGACAGGAAGAAGATACTGGTCCTCGGATCAGGACCTATCAGGATAGGTCAGGGTATCGAGTTCGATTACTGTTCTGTACACGCGACATGGGCATTCTCAAAAGCCGGTTACGAGACAATTATCATCAATAACAATCCTGAGACAGTTTCGACGGATTTCGATATTGCGGACAAACTGTATTTTGAGCCGCTGACACCCGAGGACGTGCAGAACGTAGTCGATATTGAGAAGCCCGATTACGCGGTCGTCCAGTTCGGTGGTCAGACAGCTATAAAGCTCACACAGGATCTGATAAAGATGGGAGTGCCGATACTTGGCACAGACGCCAAAGATGTCGATGCCGCTGAGGATCGTGAGATCTTCGATGAAGTGCTTCAGAAATGTGAGATAAAGAGAGCAGCAGGCGCAACTGTTTACACAGCCGAAGAGGCAAAGAAGGTCGCGAATCGCCTGGGTTATCCTGTACTTGTCCGCCCTTCATACGTGCTCGGCGGGCAGGGAATGCAGATCGCACTCTCAGATGATGAGATAGAGCAGTTCATAGAGGTCATAAACCGTTACACGCAGGAACATCCGATACTTGTAGACAAGTATCTGCAGGGCACTGAGACAGAGGTTGATGCTGTCTGTGACGGAGAGAACATAGTTATTCCCGGGATCATGGAGCATATTGAGCGCTCAGGTGTCCATTCGGGCGACTCGATCTCAGTATATCCCGCCAAAACTCTCAGCACGCACGTGAAGGAAGTCATCGCCGAGTATACTAAGCGCCTGGCAAAGGAGCTGCATGTCATAGGACTCATAAATGTCCAGTTCATAGCGGTCGGCGAAGAGGTCTATATAATTGAGGCGAACCCGCGTTCATCGAGAACTGTGCCTTATATCAGCAAGGTCACAGGAATTCCGATAGTTGATCTCGCGGCACAGGTGATGATGGGACACAAGCTGACAGAACTCGGCTACACGCCGGGACTTCAGCCTGAAGCGGAATACTATGCGATAAAGATGCCGGTCTTCTCGACTGAGAAGATCAGGGGCGCCGAAGTTTCGGTCGGCCCGGAGATGAAGTCGACAGGTGAGTGCCTTGGAATCTCGAAGTCATTTGACGAAGCACTTTACAAAGCGTTCCTCGGTGCGGGTATAGCACTGCCAAAGCATAAGCAGATGATAATTACAGTCAAGGACGCCGATAAGGGTGAGGTCATTGATATCGCAAGACGCTACGAGAAGATCGGATATATCATTTATTCGACCAGGCGTACGGCTGATGTTCTCAAGGAGAATGGAATACATGCGCGTCAGGTCAACAGAATAAATCAGGAATCTCCTACAGTCATGGATCTGCTTCTCGGACACAAGATAGACCTGGTCGTTGATACGCCAACGCAGGGCCGCGACAAGAACAGAGATGGCTTCATGATCAGAAGGACAGCGATAGAGACAGGCGTTTACTGCATCACATCGCTCGATACAGCAAGAGCTCTTGTGAGTTCGCTTGAGCATGCCGCGGTGAGCCGCAGTAACCTGGAGATCGTGAACATAGCCAGGATTTAAGTATGAATAACATAAATTACAGCAGGGAAACAGAAAAGATCATAGACCGGAACAGGGAAACAGGCGAGGTGCCGACACTTCTTCTCCACGCGTGCTGCGCACCCTGCTCGAGTTATTGCCTTGAGTATCTGCGTGAATATTTCATGATAACGGTCTTTTATTACAATCCCAACATCACGGACGCTGCCGAATATGAAAAGCGAAAGGCCGAGGAGAAACGGCTTATCGCGGAGTACAACAGCCAGGTGGACGAAGGAAAACATATCGACATCATGGAAGCTCCCTACGATCCGGAATCTTTTCTTGCAATGGCTAAAGGCCTTGAGGACGCGCCGGAAGGCGGGGAGAGGTGCATGGCCTGCTATGCACTCAGGCTCGGGAAAACGGCAGAGACCGCTTATAAATGCGGTTTTGAATACTTCACGACTACCCTCACAATTTCACCGCTTAAGAGTGCAGCAAAACTTAATGAAGCCGGTGAAACGGCGGAAGAACATGTTTTGACGGAGCACCCTGAAAGTCATCTTAAGTTCCTGCCTTCAGATTTCAAGAAAAAAGGCGGCTTCCAGAGATCTATAGAATTGTCACACAAATACGGACTATATCGCCAGAATTACTGTGGCTGTGAATTCTCTAAGAGAGGAACAGAATTGCATGCAGAAATTACTTGATCTTATATCAGAAAAAGTCGGAGAGGCATTTGCTGCCGAGGGTTATGACAGTGAGCTTGGAAGGAGCAGCGTATCAAGCCGCCCGGATCTCTGTGAATTTCAATGTAACGGCGCGATGGCAGGTGCCAGGCAGTATCACAAAGCACCGTTCATGATAGCGGACGCTGTTGCTGCAAGACTTGGAGATGACG
>JAAZDA010000459.1 GCA_012512995.1 Clostridiales bacterium
AAAGTAAAGTGCAGAGAGGAAAACGCTACCCAGGCGAAGCTGGCGGAGGAAATTGGTACATCTGCGCCTTATATCAGCAGGCTGATAAGGAGCAACGATAAGATTGTAAACAAGACATTCCTGATGCTGATGGATAAGCTGGGCTATGATGTTGAACTGACCTATGTGAAGAAGGAAAAGAAATGAAGTCGCTTAAGGATAAAGAATATGAGGAGTTCCGGCAGTATCAGTACAATAAGGTGCACGGGTACATCTGGACGCCTGACACGCTGGAGCTGATATGCGGCGGGAATAACAATGACCCGGAGCAGATAGGAAAGCAGATCCTTGAAATGATGGGCAGACTCCGCAATGAGCGGATATCGCATATGACCAGCGACAAGCGCAGGAGCTATGTTATCCGCAGACTCCGTGACGGAGAGGTCGGTCTGCTTAAGGATTTTCTGTATGAGGCAATCTTTATCCCGGACGGTGTGGAACCGCCAGCGAGAGATATCGTTGAGAAACCGGAACTGCGTGTTTATACCGATGGCTTCGGCACCCGTAAGGGTGATAATTGCCTGGTAGCTGATTTCGGCGGCAAGGTCGTCGGTACGGTATGGACGAGAATAATGGATGACTACGGGCATGTGGATGACGAGACTCCGTCATTCGCTATTTCACTGTATAAGGAGTATCGCGGACAGGGCATCGGCTCACAGCTTATGGTAAAGATGCTGGAACTGCTGAAGTGGCAGGGATACAAGAAGGCGTCACTTGCGGTGCAGAAAGCGAACTTCGCCGTGAAGATGTATAAGAATGTCGGGTTCAAGATTGTCAACGAAAATGCCGAAGAATATATCATGGTGTGCGAATTGTGAGGTGCCGGATGGAGATAAGGTATACAAAGCTTACGAAGAAGGAACTTGATATTTTCATTCAGATGCGCATCAAGCAGCTCCGCGAGGAAGGAGCGAAAGAGGAAATTGATCTTGCTCCTGCGTTAAAGGACTATTATGAACGGCATATGTCTGATGGGACATTTGTCTCCTGGCTGGCGATGGATGGAGAGAAAATCATCGGCACCAGCGGGATGTCGTTTGTTGAGAAGCCACCATATTTTGGCTGCCCGAACGGGAGAATCGGATTGCTGTCGAGCATGTTTACTGACCCAGCCTATAGGCGTCATGGTATAGCAAAAGAACTGCTCCGTCTTGTTGTTAATGAGGCGAGAGACTATGGATGCGGCACAGTGCAGATTACTGCGTCAGATATGGGAGTGCTTCTGTATACCGATTTTGGATTTGTGAAGAACGGAAACTTCATGCAGTACAAGCTGTGACGAGGAGGAACGGATGACGAATCAGGATTTGTTGCAGATTGCCATGAAACAATCAGCAGAGGATATAGGGTGCAAAGCGGATGACTTTCTACTTTCAAATAATGCGATGGTTCCTTTTAACTTGGGCGCTAATGCGAGAAAGTATATGAAAGAACCCATCACCTGCAATCTTGTATCGTATGGCAATAATGTCGTTGCGGCGGTAACGGATGAGGTGGCTGGGGTTGCAGCTGAGTATATCGGAAGATATGAGTTTTACCATTGTTTTGAAACACCGAATATGCAGTGGCTGAATGACCGCCTAATAGAGAAAGGGCATCGTGTCTGTTTCATGGCAGAGTATTACCTGCCAGATGTAAACAAGATTCCAGACTTGCCGTGCAGATATGAATTGAGAATCCTTGAGCAGGCAGATTTTTCAGAATTGTACCTGCCGGAGTGGAGCAATGCGCTATGCAAAGACCGAAAGCATCTGGATGTGCTCGGTGTTGGTGCTTATGATAACGGAAGGCTGGTAGGACTGGCTGGTTGCTCAGCAGACTGCGAGGATATGTGGCAGATTGGAGTAGATGTGCTGCCGGATTACAGACGGCAAGGTATCGCCGCTGCTTTGACCAGCAGGCTGGCAAAGGAAATCCTCGCTCGAGAGAAGGTGCCATTTTATTGTTCTGCCTGGTCGAATATAAGGACGGTCAGGAATGCCGTGAAAAGCGGATTCATCCCGGCATGGGTGGAGATGACCGCCAAGCCGTCACAGATTGTGGACGATATGAATAAAACGGATGAGGAGAAACACAATGAAGCGTGAACTTGGAATTGCCCGCTGTGGGTTGGCATGTTGCCTGTGTTCTGAAAACGTCACTTGCAAGGGCTGTAGGCGGGATGGCTTTCTGGAACTTTCTTGGTGCAAGGATGCCGAATGGTGCGAAAACCGAAAATGTGTCATAGAAAAGAATCTGCTCGGTTGCTATGAATGCAATCCGGCAGAATGCCGCAAAGGTCTGTATGCTGAAAAGATTAAGGCACGAGCCTTTGCAGAGTTTGCACATCGATATGGTGTTGAAACACTCCTTGATTGCCTTGAGCGGAATGAGCAGGCGGGCATTGTCTATCACCGTGAAGGCATCATGGGCGACTACGATGAATTTGATGATATCGAGGACTTGATCCACTTTATCGAAACAGGAAAACGATAATACGATACTGAAGAGGAGATGATGTATTGAGCGAAGCGGAACTGTATAAAAGCCTTGGTGCTTTGACGAAGGATAAGGATAAATGGAAAAAGAGCATTCCGTATGTTTCATCTCTTCTTGCTCACGAGTCCACAAAGATACAGGCAAAGGCACTCTGGTTGCTTGGTGAAATGGGGCTTGTCTATTCATCGGAAATAGAAGAGAGTGTTCCTGCGATAGCCGCATTCTGTGATAGCACCAACCCTCTACTGCGTGAGCGTGCGGTCAATGCGCTCGGCAGAATTGGGCGCGGCAACTATCAGTTGATAGAACGTTGGTGGAAGGATCTGTTCCGCTTTGCTTCAGATGAGGAGCCAAAGGTGCGCTTAAGTTTTATCTGGGCATCAGAAAACATAGCCACGAACACTCCTGATATTTATGAGGATTATGTGTCAGTATATGAGAAACTTCTGCATGATGTAGATGACAAGGTACGGATGGAGGCACCGGAGATGTTCCGAGTGCTCGGTAAGCGCAGACCAGAGTTTGTCAGACCTTATGTGGAAGAGCTGAAAAGAATATCAGAAACCGATGATAACCGGGTTGTAAGAATTCATTGCTTAGGCGCAATTAAAGCAATGGGATGATGAGGAGACTATGATGTACGCAGCGGCAAGGACAATCCCATACAGAATGCCTGTTATGCGGCGCAGAGCCAAACAAACAAGCGCATTTGAACAGGGGGTGCAAAAATGCACACCCGGGGGTGCATTTCAAAATGTATCATGTGATTGTATCAAATACCTCAAATTAGTGGATCCTGCCATGGGCAGCGCTGGCTTTATCTGCCAGGC
>JAAZDA010000460.1 GCA_012512995.1 Clostridiales bacterium
ACTCAAAGCTGCGTATTTCACACCGGCACCGGCTGATATGCTTAATGATTTCTATCTTGGAATGTCAGTTGTGGCACTCGGTCTTGTCATCTGGCTCATTATTCTTTTCGTCAAAGACCCAAAGGGTGTGGTTCGAGCATCACTTTTAAGGAAAAGACGATAAATTCAAGAAATGGAAATTGAACTGTGTTTTCTTAATGCAGCCTTCTAAGCCTGTAAATACTGGCCGGGAGGCTGCTTTTTTGGTGCGATCTGCGATCGGAATTTGCTTATCCAAAAATAGATGGCATTACGTGGCGCCTGCTGGATATCTAAAAAATAATAATCAGCCTTTGTCCCATTTCGTCACGTGTTTGCAAATGGCTTTGAATGTCTCTTCACTGATGTCATGCTCTACTTTGCAGGCATCTTCGTGAGCAATTGGTTCATCAACACCGAGCTTTATCAGAAATTCAGTAAGTTTCTTATGACGAGTATAGATGCGCTGGGCAATCTCCATACCGGAATCGGTCAGCGTTATCATATTATCTTTATCCATCGTGATATATCCACCCTCGCGAAGATGCCTGGTGGCATAACTGACACTTGGCTTAGTGACACCCAGTTGCTGCGCCACATCGAGCGAACGGATAAATCCGTGTTTCTCCTTCATCATTAGCATTGCTTCAAGATAGTCTTCAGCAGATTTATGTATTTCCATGGAAAACTCACCGTCTTTCAGACGAAATGTATTTGATTGTAAGTATTACTGATTTTGCTCTTGATGATTTCTGATGATACATGTTAATTCCTGTAAAAAGGTTAGCATAGTCTAACTGAAAATTCAATCTGATACGAGGATTGCGCGGCGTAAATTTACATTCGGATAAACGATGCTAAAGAGTGGCAGCGACGCGATGATAAAGTATCATGCTTTGACCTGTTAACTCAATATAGCGCGCTTTGTTCTTTGAAACAAGAGCTTTTCTGATTCATGTTACTTGGTACACCTGCCTGGTTACTGTTCACAGGCTGTATGTGTGAGCTTAGTATGTCCGGACATGCTGGGCTCGGCTCCTTACCCGCGAATGTTGATGACCCTCGGGTTTCACAGGTAAAACGATAATTCAAATCATCCAGTAGAACGTTTCAGGACATAAAAACCTGTGATCAATAACAGTTGACAATATCAAGTTAGAGGTGTTAAACTGCACAACGGTTAGAGATAGCTAACTAGAGACGGCTAACTGAACTCAAAACACTTGATCCGTAGCTCGGAATTCGAAAGGAAGGTACAAAAGATGCCGCTTACAATGGCAAGACCCGGAGAAACAGTCACTATACGTAAGGTGACAGGCAAAAGAGAGGAGAGACAGCATCTCACAGAATTAGGTTTTGTAGTTGATGGTACGGTCACAGTTGTCTCAGAAATAGCTGGTAACCTTATACTGCAAGTCAAGGACAGCAGAATAGCACTCGATAAGAAAATAGCGAACCGTATCATGATATAGGAGAGAAAATGAGAACACTGAAAGAAGTAAAGGTAGGAGACAATTGCACAGTAGTTAAGCTCCACGGAGAGGGTGCAACAAAGCGCCGCATTATGGACATGGGAATCACAAAAGGTGTTGATATACACGTGAGGAAAGTCGCGCCACTAGGTGATCCAATGGAACTCAATGTCAGAGGATATGAGTTATCGATCCGCAAAGCAGATGCCGAGATGATCGAAGTCGAATAGACTTCTTTTTTGAAGAACGATCGCATAAGCAAACACAGTTCATACATGGAGGGAAGATGGAAATCAAAATAGCGCTTGCAGGCAACCCGAATTGCGGCAAAACTACATTATTCAATGATCTGACGGGAGCAAACCAGTACGTTGGCAACTGGCCCGGAGTAACAGTTGAGAAGAAGGAGGGAAAGCTCAGGAACCACAGGGATGTGATAATTCAGGATCTCCCTGGAATTTATTCACTCACCCCATACACTTTGGAGGAAGTTGTTTCCCGTGAATATCTTGTAAAGGAGAAACCGGATGCGATCCTCAATATAGTAGACGGAACGAATATTGAGAGGAACCTCTATCTCACGACTCAGCTTATTGAGCTGGGAATACCGGTCGTTATGGCAGTCAATATGATGGATCTTGTAAGAAAGAACGGAGACAAGATCAGTCTTGAAAAGCTCGGCGACGCAATGGGGTGCAAGGTGGTGGAAATGAGCGCACTCAGGGGAGAAGGCAGCATGACCGCTGCTGAAGCCGCAATAACGGCCGCCGGGGCTGCCGCGGACAGTAACGAACTGCCACATGTTTCAAAGGCAGCGTTGAACACGCACTTGCTCATATCGAAGAATCAATTCAGGGCAAAGTCAGCGATCAGAACCTCCGCTGGTATGCAATCAAGGTCTTTGAGAGAGACTCAAGAGTAATGGACGATCTTAAGCTTGATGACGCGATTAAAAATCATCTCGAATCACACATCAGGGACTGCGAGAAGGAACTCGATGATGATGCGGAGAGTATTATAACTAATCAGAGATATGCCTACATCAATGACGTCGCCGGGGCAGCAGTAAAGAAGAAGGCGTCAAAACACAGCCTCTCAGCCTCGGACAAGATCGACCGTGTCGTGACGAACAGAATCCTTGCACTGCCGATATTTGCATTAGTCATGTTCACAGTATACTGGGTCGCTATGGGACCATTTGGATCTTTCCTGACGGACTGGACCAACGACGTGCTCGGTGGTGAATGGTTGCAGGCTGGATCCAGGGCTCTGCTTCTGAGCTGGGGCTGTGCTGAGTGGCTGACGGGACTGGTGTCTGACGGAATTATTGCAGGTGTAGGAGCCGTTCTCGGTTTTGTCCCGCAGATGCTTGTTCTGTTCTTTATGCTGGCAATTCTGGAAGACATAGGGTACATGTCCCGCATAGCCTTCATAATGGATAGAATATTCAGAAAGTTCGGCCTCTCAGGAAAGAGCTTTATTCCCATGCTGATCGGTTCAGGATGCGGAGTTCCCGGTGTAATGGCTTCCCGTACAATTGAAAATGAACGCGACCGCAGAATGACTATCATGACCACTTGTTTTGTCCCGTGCGGAGCAAAGATGCCGATTATAGGGCTGTTCGCCGGTGCGCTCTTCGGCGGGAGCGGACTTGTTGCCACATCGACATATTTCATTGGAGTCGGCGCAATTATTATTTCTGGAATCATACTCAAGAAAACAAAGGCCTTCTCAGGAGATCCGGCGCCGTTTGTCATGGAACTTCCGCAATACCATGCACCTTCTTCAAAGAATGTATTTCATGCGACATGGGAACGCGGCTGGAGCTTTATAAAGAGAGCAGGGACCGTTATTGTTGCATCATCGATAATTCTATGGTTGCTGCAGGGGTTCGGATTTGAAAATGGATTCAGGATGGTGGAAGAGCAGGACAACTCGCTGCTTGCGATGATTGGAAGCGCCGTTTCCTTCATCTTCGCTCCACTTGGTTTTGGCGACTGGCAGTCTGCAGTATCAACGATTACAGGACTTATCGCGAAGGAGAATGTTGTCTCCACATTCGGTATTCTGTTCCATATCGGAGATGCGGTATCCGAGACTGATGCAACGCTCCAGACACAGATAGCAACACATTATACAGCACTTTCAGCCTACAGCTTTATGGCATTCAACCTCTTGTGTGCTCCCTGTTTTGCCGCAATGGGAGCAATAAAAAGAGAAATGAACAGTACAAAATGGACGCTGGGCGCTATCGCCTATATGTGTGGATTTGCATATGCAGCATCGCTGATGATCTATCAATTCGGCGGAATTATCACTGGAGAAGTAAGCTTTGGAATGGGGACTGCTGCAGCAATCGTTGTACTCGTAATCCTGCTCTGCATGATTTTCCGCAAGAACATATATGATGAGAACACATTGACAATAAGCGCGGTGGCAGCTTTGGATAAATGATTTATTTTGAAATATATCACTTAGCATTAATCAGTCTGAGTAAGATGAAAAGAATCAAACTGAAAAGACGCAAACTGAATTTAAGAAGAAAGCAGAATAAGAAAGGTCAGGTAATAATCATATGAATGCACCTACAATTGTAATTTCACTTATTATACTTGCAGTATTTGTTGCGATAGTCGTAAAGGCGGTACGCAATCATAAAAGCGGAAAGGGAGGCTGCTCTTCCTGCAGCGGAAGTTGCAGCGACTGCTCAATGAGCGGCACTTGTCATCATTCGTAGGTTACAACAAATACTGAAATCAGGCGTTGCATTTGAACAGGTAGAACCAATTGCAACAA
>JAAZDA010000461.1 GCA_012512995.1 Clostridiales bacterium
CATCAACTGTCATCTCGATGAGACCGTCGTCAATAAGGACTGTGCTGCCCTTCTTCAGATCTTCCGGCAGTTCCTTATATGTTATGGATACCCTTGAAGAATCGCCCTCTATCTCATCAGTTGTCAGCGTGAACTTCTGACCTTCCTTCAGCTCTACCTTGCCATCCCTGAAGTCCCTCAGTCTTATCTCCGGTCCTTTTGTATCAAGAAGTGTCGCGATCGGGAGATTCAGTTGTCTCCTTATATTTATCAGACGCTCAAATTTTGCCCTGTGCTCCTCATGTGTTCCATGCGAAAAGTTAAATCTTGCGACATTCATTCCGGCCTTTATAAGAGCCCTGAGCATTTCTTCACTTTCACTTGCAGGTCCTATCGTGCATACAATTTTTGTTTTGCGCATATTCCCGAATTCTCCTCCACAACATAGCTCCGCATTGGAGCGCCTTAATCCCAGGCGGTATTGCAGCCTGGACTGATCATTTGTGTATGTCCGCTCGCGGGCTTATCCCCGCGAACCGTATCATGATTATACACCACGATTGTTTATGTTCACAGAAACAGTTGAGCGGGGCGGATTTGAGCTTTCAAATTGATTACTGTTCACAGGTTTTATGTTCTGAAACGTTTTCTGGATTGTATGAATTATCGTTTTACCCGCGAAATGGGGCAGACAGTCAGATTCGCGGGTAAGGAGCCGAGTCTGGCACTTCAGGACAATCCTTCAGCGTCTTGACGTGCCTGTGTACAGTAACACTTCATCTGGAGTCAGGTAATCCAGCACATTTACATGCTTGAATCAAACGTCGCTCCGCGTTATAGTTGATTGCGGAACAAAAATAGCAGACTGCCGGCGCTGATAAGGATGTAATAATCACCAGCCAGGCGCGATTCCTTCGCAAACAGCGTTCAGGCATGAAAGAGGTATTTATGAAGAACATACAAAATGTCACAGAAGATATACTGGCGATTGGCAGCAATGACCGCAGGCTCGCGAAATTTGAAAATTTTATCCCGATCCCAAACGGAGTTTCATACAACAGTTACGTCATCCTCGATGAGAAGACTGTAGCTCTTGACACGGCTGACAGTGCAGTGAGCGGTCAGTTCACAGAGAACCTCCTCGCCGCGCTTGGCGGACGCACTCTCGATTATCTCGTCGTGCAACATATGGAGCCTGATCACACAGCGAACATCCTGGATATTCTTGACCGTTTCCCTGATGTCACGATCATCTCAAGCAAGCAGGCTTTCATCATGCTCGGTCAGTTCTTCCCACAGACCTCCGGGGCAAAACATATTGAAGTCAAAGAAGGAGACACCCTTGCAACAGGCAAGCACACTCTTCACTTTGTCTGCGCACCGATGGTCCACTGGCCGGAAGTCATCTTCTCCTATGATGATTATTCAAAGATACTGTTCTCCGCAGATGCATTCGGCACTTTCGGAACCGTAGATGGTTCGATCTTCGCGGATGAGCATGATTTTGAAGAAGAATATCTCGATGAATCAAGACGCTATTATTCGAATATAGTCGGCAAGTACGGGATGCAGGTCCAGGCTGTGCTTAAGAAAGCGGCGACTCTGGATATTCAGACTATCTGCCCTCTGCACGGTCCTGTTTTCCGCAAGGATCTCGCATATATCCTTGATAAATATGACAAATGGTCTTCGTATACACCGGAGACTGACGATATTCTTCTTGTTTACAGCACACTTTACGGTCACACGGCGAGCGCTGCAGAAGCCGCGGCTTTCCAGCTCAGAGCCAAGACAGGACACAAGGTATTTGTATATGATGCTTCTGAGACCGATACTTCATATCTCATCTCTGAAGTTTGGCGTTGCTCAAAGATCGTCCTTTTCTGCCCCACCTACAACAACGGGATCTACCCCGCAATGCTGACATTTCTTGATGACATGGCAGCGCTCTGCGTGCAGGGCCGCACATTCGCGCTTGCTGAAAACGGCACCTGGGCGCCCGTCACTGTAAAGCTTATGACCGGAAAACTCTCCTGCCTCAAAAATGTTAAGATCGTCGAAACAACGCTTACGATCCGCTCTGCACTCTCTGACAAAGATGCTGACAAGCTTGATGCATTTACAAGCGCTGTTGCAGAAGCCTGAGAAGTTGATGATATTAAATTGTTTCTAAACTGCTGATTCCCTGTACATCATAAGATGTGACAAAGGTAACATTGCATAATGATCTTGGGATACAAGAAGCCGGGGCTATATATTCCGCCCCGGCTTCTTTATGTCTGGATTCTCAATCCGCAGAGTACTTCACTCCCCATAGCTTTCTGCATCCATCCATGAGACTAAGTGTGTCAATTGCCTGTTTCATCGGATGCACCGGGCTTTCTGTGAGATGCTCCCTGATACATCTTTCAACTTCCATTGCTTCGTATTCGTAGCCGTTTGACATGAATGGCAACCTGATCTCTTCTTCCTCAAAATCATCATCAGTCAGCAATGGTCGCTCATTCTTCGAACCATCGGAATTTACAGCGTACACCCTGTCCGCGGCATCAACGATACCACGTTTCGGCCGTCTCAGGATAAATGATTCCGGCGCCCAGTGGCAGGGAAAATACATCTCTCCGTACTCGAAAGAAATCCTTCCTTCGTTTCCTGTATCGCACCTTGCTGAAGATGAAAGATGGCAGAGCACATCCTGATTCTCACCAACGCGATTAAGTCTGTGGTAAAGGAATTCAATATCATTTGTTTCATCTACCCCGGTCGTTCCGACTGAAGCATATGCTCTTATTTCATCCGGAAATCTCTCCATGAAATTCAGAGCAAAATTTATCGGATATATCCCGACATCCATCAGAGCACCACCGCCTCTTGCAGGATCAAATAGTCTCTTTGTTCCTTCAACAGCTGCATTGTGGAAGCCGAATGTCGCGTGAATATAGTTTATTCCGCCGAGCTCACCGCTCTGCGCGATCTCTTTGGCCTTTTTTATCGCCGGCAGAAATCTGCTCCACATTGCTTCCATGATGAACAGATTTTTCTCTGATGCCAGTTCAGCAATCTCAGCGGCCTCTGATGCATTCAATGCAAACGGCTTCTCGCAGAGCACATTTTTGCCGTTCTCAAGAGCAAGTCTGCACAGCGGCGCATGTGAATCATTCGGAGTTCCAATATAGATGACCTCCATCTCAGGATCGCGGACAAGTTCTTCCGCGGAATCATAGACCCTGATGTCCTGCGTTTCAAAATTGTTATCCTTGATGTATTCTGCAAAGGTCTCAGCGGTGGAACGGTGTCCCGATGCCACTCCGCATATTCTGGCATCATCGACAGCCGAAAGACCTTTGGCAAATTTGCGGACTATAACACCCGCGCCGATTATTCCCCAATTCATAATTTACCCCCATGCCTGAGCGCAGTTTGGTTTGCCCGCTTCAGCGTTCTCAGATAATCTTTCATTTCATCGCTTATGCGGCGGCTCTCGATTGCCTTCTGTATAGTCTTATTGTGCGTCCATGTATCGAGACGTTCATTCTCAAGCCACGGAAGTGCCGACTTCTCTTGTTTTGCCAGAGCTGTCGCGAAGAACCAGGCGACTGCCATGCGCAGATAATAATCGTCAGAGCCCATGAGCGGCGCTATGTCTGCGTCTATGTGCATGTCGCGATAGAACTTGTTCAGCTCGAAGATTATCTGATCCGGGATCTCGTCTGAATAAGCATCACCCAGATAGTCGTTCATCATTACTATGATCGCGAAGCGTTTCGTGTAGACATTCGCGTCATTCATCCAGTCCTGAAGCCTGCCGCTCTCATAAAGTTCCGGCAGATGCTTTCTGAAGACCGGTGGCGTTATACAATCGCTCTCTTCCCAGCAGCGGATAAACGGCAGGTACCTGTCAAGCTCAAGTATTGCCTTGTCATAATCCTTCATCAGCGAAATGAGAAAGCCGTGGAGCAGGCTCTCTTCAAAATACTTGTGCGGAAGCTCCGCGAAAATCCCCGGCACCCAGGCGGGGTGCGTTTTCATGATATTCTTCGCGACCTCCCTGATATCCGGGACGCGGACACCGATGATGGTATCGCGGTTTATGTTCGGTATGAGGCGCGCCTCAAAATCGCCGTATGCCTCGTCCTGTTTTGCGAACAGGAGCTTTTCGACCTGCTTCATAAATTACTCTCCGAGTCTTGCCTTCAGAGCCTCGGTCTGATCTTCAAAACCCGGCTTGCCGAGAAGCGCGAACATGTTGTGTTTGTAGCTCTCGACGCCTGGCTGGTTGAACGGATTTACGCCGAGCATGTATCCTGAAACGCCGCATGCGAATTCGAAGAAATAGAACAGCTGTCCGAGATACTCTTCTGTCTGCTCCGGGATCTTTATCATCAGGTTCGGAACATTTCCATCGGTATGCGCAAGAATTGTTCCGTTCATTGCTGCCTTATTAGCAAAATCAACAGTTTAGCCTGAAAGGAAGTTAAGTCCGTCGAGGTTCTCTTTATCTGTTCCAATGACTACTGTCTCTCTTGATTTCTCGACATTGAGGACTGTCTCGAACATAATGCGGGCACCGTCCTGAATGAACTGACCCATAGAGTGAAGATCTGTTGTGAGATCAACTGATGCCGGGAAAAGCCCCCTCTGATCCTTGCCCTCTGACTCGCCGTAAAGCTGTTTCCACCACTC
>JAAZDA010000462.1 GCA_012512995.1 Clostridiales bacterium
ATTAATTCAGGCAGATCCCAGATTATCGATGCAACAGAGAGAAAAGACACAATCTGGCAGAAATGCTGGTATGTGTCACAATCGAATTTCTTTGTGGCAGGACAACGATCCGCAGGAGTCTTGCAGTTTGCGCCCTCTGGCGGTCGCAAATGCGTTTTTCAACGGCCGCTATGCGGAGCAGAACGGCCGCTCGTATTTAGTTGATTGTTGATAAGTTATCGTATGTTTATCTTGATTGTGTAGTGTTTTGTTGCTCTTTTCATGATGGAATTAGCAGACACTTCATCATTCAAAATCATAGCTTTCCAGCTGTCTGGATCCCGTTGAGAGCAAACGATCGTACTCCGGTGCTGTTCATTGCGTTTCTCCAGTAATTCAAAAAGAATCTTGATTTCGCGCTCATCTGTGATCGTATGAAGCAGAAAGTCATCAAGGATGATCAGATCCCATTTAAGATACTTTTTCATCTTGCGGGCATATTTATCATAGTCCTGCTCTTTAAGAGCAACCATGCTCTCCAGGAGCTCTTCACTATGAAAATATCCAACGTTATATCTATTGCAGGCTTTAATACCAATGGCCTTGGCCAGATAGGACTTTCCGGCATCAGATTCGCCGAGAATACAAAGATTATAGCCCCTTTCAATGAAATCCAGTGAAGAAAGAACATCGGTTATCCCTGATGGAAGGTATTCTCTCTTATCAGAGTCAATGCACTCAGACAGTTCTTCAGGTGATCCTTTTAGATGAGCTGCCGTTAATCGATTCTTCAGTGTAGTACTGACTTTTTCTTGAAACTGTGGTCCTATAAGCTCTGCAATCAGTGTCAGACGGTCCATTTCAAGGAATCCAGGCTTATGATACAGATCATCCAGCGTTGCAGCCATTGTCGATAGTTTCAGCTCATTGAGTTCATCAACAAGCTCATTGATGAGTTCGGTTCCGGTAAGCATCAGTCATCTGCCTCCTCTCTCATCTGATCCGCAAGCGCTTTGCTGCGGGATAAAAGAGTATCAATGCTAGAGGCTTCCGGAGGCATGACATAACCACCCCTTGTTGGTTCTTTCTTTTGGACAGACCCATGTCGATAACCGGCATCGCCAAGATCATCTGCAATGACAGAGATGGTGTTCTTAATAAAGGTATATTTCTGTTTGTTTAATGAGATTGCCTGTTTACAGCACTCCTCTAAAGCTTTGTTACTGTACTTTTTGGTAAAGTTCAGGATACCAAGACACATGCGGTATGTCTGCACTTCATACTGCCTTGACTTTAGGATCGTACGGATAACAGTCTCAGTATTCTTGCCAACAAGAGAAGCCTTTTGAATGAAATAAGGTCCGTTCCACTGTGTAAATCCTTTATAATTCTCAGGCAGATGTTCTGGATCCGTTGACCACTGACCCTTACGGGTTGCTCTCGGCCATTCATAAAGGAACTCGCCTGCAAGGGAATAAATGCGAACAACAGAAGAAGATGCCTTGATAGATACTTTCTTGTGCAAAAATGCTTTGTCTACGCTATAATAAGCATTGTCAAAGCGTACGTGGAAGTCGCTTGATACCTTTGCCGTTTTTCTCTCCATGTACTCGTAATGCATGGAGGGGAGCGGCATCAATTCAAGTTTCTCCTCTTCCCAATAGTAGTATCTATTATGTTCTTTCTTTTTAAACGGCTCCTTATTGAGAGCTTCCAGTTCCTTCCAAAGATCTTTGTTGAACTGATCCAGCGAAAAATACTGTTGTTCTTCAAGTTTATGGAAGAGACCTTTCTCAAGAATACCTACCGCGTTTTCTACTGAACTCTTAAATTTGGGCTTTCTGACCTTGGCTGGAAGAATTACAGTTCCATAATGATCAGCCCAGTCAGCGTAATCCTTATTCAGTTCGGGTTCAATCCAGTCTTGATTAACGATTACCGCCTGCTTGCAGTTATCGCATACAACCAGTGCCGGCACACCGCCAAAGTAATCAAGAGCATGATTATTGACCTCAATCCATTGCGGTTCCCTTGTCGAAAGCATCCCTTCGGCATAGATGTACTGTGAGTATGGAAGAATAGCCACAAATACAACAATCGTCAGAATCTCACCGGTAAGAGGATCGGTCATGTTAAATGTCTGCCCAGCGAAATCGACCTCCATCTTCTGTGCAATAACTGCACCGAAATGCGCAGTTTCATAGTTTTCCTCACACCATCGGTTAAAAAGCTCACAGTACTGGCGGTACTGATAGAAACGCTTGCCTTCTTCAGCACACTTTTTTGAGTAGCGATTCCATAGAAAAACGAGAGTCATGTTTTTCCTTGTGGCCATAAGTCTGGCCGCTTCCTCATAATCAGGGTATTCAATGGATTCATTACGACCTGGGGAACCGGGAATGGATCCATACACTAATTCAGCAATACCGTAGTTAGTGATACCCGGTGGCAAAGGATAAGAAAGGTTTTCGCACTTCTCAAATGCTCTGAGGAAGTCATTGACTCCTGATTTACTTACGCTAAGCTGTCGGGCAATTTCACTTCCTGACATGGAAAGCGCATAACGTTTGATAATGATGTTTTTGTAGTCCAGCATACATCATCCTCCTAAGAAATATATTTTCATCTGATAGATGAATGAATATATTATCCTAGAGATTTCTGTATCAATCAAAGCCTAACGGCTGTTCAGCTTCGCATTTCGGCCGTTTTGCTCCGCAAAACCGGCCGTTGGGACGCGCCATATGCAAGAGAAGTATGAAACATTAGAAAAGGAAATTTTAGAGTTAGAAAAACAGATTAAGAATGCAGAGGAAGAA
>JAAZDA010000463.1 GCA_012512995.1 Clostridiales bacterium
GCATAACCGTGATCGCAACTGGAATCAAGGAAGCTGCTACCAAGGATGATAAGAAGAAATCTCCGTTCGGTGAAAAAGGACCTGTTCCGCTCACTGGATTTTTCTCAGCTAATCTTGCACCTGCCGGTGGATCAGCAGCAGGGACAAAGAATAATGGAATGAACAATAATCGTCAGGCTTCACAGGCTCAGAGCCTTCAGGTTCCGGATTTTGGAACTCAGACACAGAGCACGGCACAGTCTAATCCATCACAGAAGCTGCTCAAGATCGATGTTCCGAGTTTTATGAACGGAAACGCTCAGGGCACTCCTGATAGCGGCGGTTATTTTGATGACGATGACGACGAGAGCAAAGGAAGCGGATACAGAAAGTTCTGATATATAATAATAATCCGGCGGCTGTTTTTATCTCAGCCGCTGATTTTTGGGGATATAGCTCAGTTGGGAGAGCAAGCTATCCGCAAAGCGGGCCCCAGCCAACTGACAACTTGCACAAAGTTAAATCCGAAAATTGAACAGATTAAACAACTTGGGGGCGTAGCTCAGCTGGGAGAGCGTACGGTTCGCATCCGTAAGGTCGAGAGTTCGATCCTCTTCGTCTCCACTAAGAAAGCGGCTAAATCATATGATTTAGCCGCTTTTTCATAACTTTTTGGAGGATTTTGAGGGCCTGCGAACCAAGCGTTTCCGCTTTTTTTAGGAAAAGAGCCATCGCTCGGTTCGCATCTAAGCAGCCTCAAAGCATTGCAGATTCACGGAAAACAATCCTAATATCCATATTACCAAAGATTGATACTCGTTCAATGATCTGGATGAGCATCATTTTCTGTGCTGGCAATTCTGCTTTCACCCAGTCCTTTGCAAGTAAACGGATTTGCGGCAAGGATTTGTTGCGTTCAAAATACCGCCGGAGTTCTTCCTGGATATACTCATCAATCTTCTGAGCACGATAAGAAGTGGGGCCACAGCACCGCCCTTTATACTGCGTTCGGTTGTAGCATTTGTAGATTGGAACACGCTCAGAGACTTCAGCACATGAATGATGACTTTTCCGAGCGGTAGAAGCAAAAATCTTTCCGCCACAGTGTCCACAGTACACATTTCCGGATAAAAGCGCCTGTCCGCTTATCCTTTGCGGGATTTGCCGTGTTTTGCGTTGCTCCGCGATTTGCTGGGCTACAGCGAGGGTTTCTGATGAGATGATTTTCAGTTCCGGCAGATCGTCCGATCGGTGGTCTCCCCAGACCAAACGCCCGGCGTACTGCTCTCGTTCCAATATGCCTCGAATGCTGCTGAAATGAAACTTTTCTCCATTGCGGTTGTAAATGTTCTGTTCCGCTAGGACTGCTGCAATTTTTCGGCTGCCGTAACCGTAGTGGATACGGTAATCAAATATTTTTTGAATAACCGCAGCTTCATCCGGTTGTATGGCTAAATCGTGGATTTCATGTCCACGATCGTTTTTTCGCCAGGTTTTAATAAGCTGATACCCATACGCGCAGCGTCCACCGCAGAAGAACCCCTCCACCGTCAGCTGTCCCATTCGGGTTTTGATGCGATCAGAAGTTTTCAGGCTCTCGGCCTGCCAATAGCGAATGTAGTTGATGAGTTTATCTGCATGGCTCTCAAATTGCTACTGGCCTTCCGTGACGCTCCAGATTTCCACGCCATACATCGAAAGATCTTCCACAAAGAACGGAGTTTCCGAATCTCGCCGTCCAAGCCGGTCAAACATGAAGACAAGAAGGATGTCAAACTTTCTCAGCTCGGCATCTTTCTTGATCTGTTGAAGCACCTTGCGATCCTGTATCGGCGTCTTAAAACCGGAAATTCCCTTTTCATAAAGTTCCTTGATAATCCCCCACTGGTGTGTTGCCGCAAACTCCCGACACGCCTGCCGCTGCATGGGGATATCATCCTCTCGCAGCTGTTGGACGGTGGATACGCGGTAAAGGCAATAGACTTGCTTCATTTATAATTCTCCTAATATTTAATAGGTAATAGGAAAATTATAAGGGATTGTACTATGATATTCTATCTGTTATGAAAGATTCTGCTTATAAACAAACTTAGAAGCGCATCAACGTGGTCAAGTTTCCCAGCCTGCTCATAATACGCAGCCTATAACTTGCCAGGCATATGCTTTACATACGATCCCATCAAGCAGTAGCCAGAAATGCGCCTGAGCTTCATTCTTGAAGTCAAAGTCGGGATACCGGATGCACCATTCGTAGGTAAGCCCTCGAATGGCCATAACAAAATGGTGGGTCACGGCTTCCGTGGATTGTCCGGTCTTGAATTCTCCACGCCGGATACCGCGCTCGAGCACTTCCCCGAAAAGCGCGTACAGCCTTCGGCCATAGCCCATTACGACCTCCGTATCCATCGTGTTCATAAGCTGCAAACGGTAGAATGTTTTCAACCGGTCGTACCCATAACGGCCTGTTGCAGGAATTCATCCCCAAGGGTGTCTCCATTAAGAAGCCCCACACACAGATACTAATCTTTACTGAAGAGATGAATGGTCGTCCTCGCAGGCAACTCCGCTATCGAACCTCGGAAGAGCTTTTCGACGCGTTCTTTGATGGCATCTACACCGCCTGAACTACGGCTACCGTTCTACACAAGTGTTCAACTTGCAATTTGCGATAGAAAAAAACACTTGAATTTTAAGAATATCTTGGTTAATCTTAATTCATGGGTATTGACTTTTTAAATTTTAGTGATATCTTATATTCCCATCTTTGACAGTTCAAAAGCGGAGAAGCCGCATATATCATGGCTTTCTCCGCTTTTATAATGCCTAAAAGTGTAGCTATATATTATTACTTTTTCATGGTCTTCCTTATGACCCTTTTCATACTGAGATCAGTGAGTATTTCATAATCCGTGCGGAACCCGAAGCATTCATGAAGAGCGTCAGTCAGATCATTTCTTACATATGACGGCATATAGCCCTGCTTATAACCGGGACGGTGCATGATCATCGCGCGGAGCTCGTTTATGATCTCGCTGCACGTGAACCTTTCACCCAGTTTCTTTTCCAAGATACGGAAAATGAAAAGTGCTATATAGCAGGTGATGAAATGCGCCATGATATGACCCCTGGTCTGAAGATAGACAGGACGTGCACGGAATTCTGTCTTCATTATCCGGAAGCATTCCTCGATCTCCCAGCGGCCCTTGTTTATCCTGATGATCTCATCTACACTCGTGTCTTTTAAGTCCGTACATACCGCGTAGAAACCATCGTAGCGTTCTTCTTCGGCAATAACATCTGTATCAAGATATGGCTCATCTTTATCACAGACTTCACCGTCCTTAGTGACTGCTTCATGACGTATGAGGCGGTGCGGGTCATTCTGGTTCTTTGCGCGCTGACTGCATTTGCCGCTGTCTATCATTTCCTGTGCACGGTCTATCTGTCCCTGACGTATCTTCCTGAGATAATGCTGGTACTTGAGAGAGAATGAGACTATAAGGCGCTGTTCTAAAGGCTTGCTCCCTGAAGCTTTCTTTTTAGCGGAAATGTCTTCTGTTATCCATCTTTCTTTGTAAAAGACCTTGTTGTAATCGTCTTCTTCGTTGAGGTCATTGAGACTGTATACCTTATCATCGCCAATGAGATGCCAGTCCTCAGTGCCCAGAGCGAAATCTTTAAGGAGATCAGGAAGGGTCTTTATCGACTGCGTTGTAAGGAATCTCTTCGTCCTGCCGTCAGGGAGGGTCTTGTCATTGAACCTGCGGTTCGCTGCGGATGAAAGCCCGGCGTCAGTGCATACGATCACGTGATCGAGACCGTATTCTCCGATGATCTTTTTCTCAAGGGGCTTTAATGTGGGCTGCTCATTCTTGTTCCCTGGATATATATCGAAGGCGAGCGGGATGCCGTCGTGATCCATGAAAAGCCCCATGCCGACTATGGGGAGCGGCTGATGCTGCTTGCACTTACCGTACTTCCTCAGATCATCTGCCTGCTCCAGTTCAAAGTAATAATTCGTGCAGTCGTAGTAGAGTATGTCCTTCCTTCTCTCTATTACCTTCTGGCTGTTCTTATAGAGCTGCGATTGGATGTGATCGTTCTCTTTGGCGAGGACGGAAAGGGCGCGGTAAATATCGTGCAGTTCAAATGACGGCTGCTCAATAAAGACAGATGCCATGCGGTTCGCAGAGGACTTTGATGATGGATAAAGGATGCGCGTATATATGAGCTTTGAAAGGATGTCATTAAGATCGTAGTCAAATGAATATTTCTTAGATATATCAGCGCAGATCTTATCGAGCCCAAGGCTGTAGTAGATGCTCTGGAGGAACAGGTACCCGCAGTTGAATGACTTCTTTTCGCCTTTCTTAAGGAGCTTTGAAGGAGAGCAGCTGACAATGATCTCTTTCTGTTCTTCGTATTCTTTCCTGTTGAGCTTGTTGACGTATTCCTGTGCCCATTTATAAGGATCTCCGCCACAAGCTTTGGTCCTTACTTCATCAATGTTGCCGAGCTTTTCTATCGTGATGGTCGTCGTTGAACCATTCTCCTTGCGGATCGATTTCTGTACGTAAAAAGAAGCGGAATTCTTTGACTTGCTGACGGTTAGTTTCATGATATTGTGCCTCCATATGACGATTATACCATATATAGCCACAAATATCCACACAAATATGCATAAAACTTGACAAAAAAATAAGACCGGAAATCCAGTCTTTACAAGTGCTTGAGGCATGTGAGATCATCAAAAATAAGCTGCTCAACTGTCAAACTCCCGTAAAGATTGTTTGAAAAAAAGCGAGAATGATTAATCGTAGCAAAGAAACATCAAAAATTTTATGTTTGCAAACATTGTTGAAATATAATAGAATTTATACAAGAGCTTCCCTCATTTGTTGCGGGTAGAAAACGGTGGTGGAGTTTATCTCGAATATGACCGTTTCTGCAGTCGTAAAATATCTTCCTGTTGTGAAAATTTATTAGAATACAGTTACTGTTGAAATTGTTGTTGTTCCTTATCCCATAATGGACGCTCATTATATAATTTGGATTTATATCCAAACTGAAAAGGACGGCTAGCGAAAGGCCTTTCCTTCAGATGATGAGCCAACTGTAGATTTTGCCCTGACGCGCGATGACAAAGTTTTAAATCATATGCTTACTATAATCTTCATGGGCTGTGATAAAAGAGATTTTATAAGTAGAAAGGAAATGTTGACGTATGAAAAAGTATATTTGTTCGATTTGCGGTTATGTATATGACGAGGCTGTTGGAGACCCAAGCAATGGCATAGCTCCTGGGACAAAATGGGAAGACGTCCCCGACGACTGGGTATGCCCTGAATGTGGAGCAGGAAAAGATCAGTTTTCTATGGAATAACAGCCACATTTAATTTACAGGAGAAATACAGCCTAATATAAGCTTTTTGGTAAGCGAGCTGTGTTGCGGCGCTACTTTATGCGCCGCAACACAGCACCACTAAAAATCTTTTGGATAAGTCAAGTAGAATTAAGGAGCGGGCAAAATGGAAAAAGTGAAGATATTGGCTGTTGTTGGTTCATTAAGAGCAGCGTCATACAACAGGCAGTTAGCAGTTGCAG
Organism: Clostridiales bacterium; assembly: GCA_012512995.1. Classification (GTDB taxonomy): domain Bacteria; phylum Bacillota; class Clostridia; order Lachnospirales; family Lachnospiraceae; genus CAG-791. The sequence goes on from JAAZDA010000463.1 coordinate 5,584, forward strand.
CTCAAGAAAAAGTTAATCATACCGCTGAATTTGAACTGCTTGATTTTGCGGATGTACCGTTGTTTAATCAAGATATTGAGTTTCCTGCCCCAGAGCCTGTTCGACGTGTGCGGGAAAAAGTGAAAGTCTCAGATGGTATCTGGTTCTTTACGCCGGAATACAATCACTTTTTTCCAGGTGTGCTGAAGAACTTGCTTGACTGGCTTTCACGCCCTGTCAGCGACACCGAGCCACAGGTTCTGGCAGGAAAACCGGCCGCCATAAGCGGTATATCCCCTGGCATGTCAGGGACGGGTCTTGCTCAGGATCATCTTGTACCGTTGATTAGTTTTCTCAATATGAAAGTCATGAATGTTCCCAAGCTTACAATACCCAATGCACAGCAACAAGTCAATCAGAACGGACAGCTTGAACTAACCGCAAGCGCTCCGTATCTTGAAAAGCAGGCAAAGGCTTTTATAGATTTAATACAAAAGCAAAAATAAAACAATATTAACCTTACATTTTCCGACTTACGGGGAAATGCATAGGCTGAATATTATATTGAAAATAGGAGGAATAAAAAATGATTCAGAAAAGACAAGTCTACAAATGCAGTGTGTGTGGTAACATCGTGGAAGTGCTAACAGTGGGCGGCGGTACACTTGTGTGCTGTGGCAAAGAGATGATCTTGCAGACTGAAAACACTGTTGACGCAGCCAAAGAAAAGCACGTTCCTGTTATAGAAAAAATTCCAGGCGGAGTAAAAGTTAAGGTTGGCTCTGTTGAGCATCCTATGCTTGATAACCATTACATTCAGTGGATTGAAATCGAAACCGCCGAGAAAGTGTACAGGAAAGAATTGAAACCGGGAGATAAGCCCGAAGCGGAATTCATGATCTCAGAGGAAATCGTTCAGGCTCGTGAATACTGCAGCCTGCATGGATTATGGAAGAGCTGAAGTAAATGCTCAAATTCTGACACAATCAGGCGCTATTAAATGAACACGGCTGGAGCCGCATGGCTCCAGCCGTGAGTGCTTTGATGCGCGGATATATACCATAATGATATTAGGAGGCATTTGCAAATGTTGAACGAAAGAATTACCGCATTAATCAACGACCAAATTAATATGGAGTGGTATTCTGCCTATTTTTATCTGAGTATCCATAGCTACTATGTCGACCAGGAACTTAATGGCTTTGGTAATTGGTTCTATGTACAGACTCAGGAAGAACGTGATCACGCAATGCTTTTTGTTAAGTATCTTCAGAATAACAGCGAAAAGATCCAGTTGCTTGATGTTAAAGCTCCAAGTATGCCGTTTGGTGATTTTAGGTCACCTGTTGTTGCAGCATTTGAGCATGAGCAAAAGGTTACTGCCGCTATAAATAATATCTATGTGTCGGCTTACGAATTAAAAGATTTTCGCACGATGCAGCTTTTGGATTGGTTCGTCAAGGAACAGAACGAAGAGGAAAAGAACACTGAGAGTATCGTTAAAAAATACGACTTATTTGGCAATGATCCTAAAGGCCTCTATATGCTTGACAACGAATTGGCGACGCGCGTTTATACAGCGCCGACTTTGGTTCTTTGACAAATTCTTTGCTTCTTTAGGGTTGCTTATTTAGGAGGATTATATGGATTCAAAGGCTCTGTATAAAATTTCTTACGGTCTTTATGTCGTAGGGACAAAATTCGATGGCAAATATGTGGGCTGTATTGTGGATGCCTTTATACAGTCGACAAGTTCGCCTGTTCCCACTGTCATCCTCTGTAGTATTCAGGCAAATCAAACCAATGCGGCAATCAAGCAGACCGGAGAGTTCACCGTTTCCGTTCTCGGGACAGACGTTAACCCGTTTGTTATAGGAAACTTTGGCTTTCAGTCCAGCCGAAATGCAGACAAATGGTCTAACGTCCCGCATAAAATTGCCGATGGGTTACCAGTCCTTGAAAGTGCCGTTGCTTACCTGCGCTGTAAAGTGACGGATTCAAAAGAGTTGTCAACGCATACGGCATTTTTCTGTGAGGTTACCGATGCCTGGCGGGGAGAGGGTGAGCCGATTATCTATGGTAATTATCAAAAGGATATGAAAGCAAAAGCGATGGAATCTTTTAAATCGTTCAAGGAAACCGAAAAACCTCCCGAGGCGAAAGAGGAAAGGTGGGTTTGTCAGATTTGCGGGTATGTCTACGATGGCGATACTCCGTTTGAACAGTTGCCTGATGATTGGAAATGCCCGATTTGTGGTCACCCAAAAAGCGATTTTGCGAAAGAGTAAAACAATTTGTTTATCATCAATTTTAAGGAGCAATGTATTATGGCAGTGAAAAATGCAATGACTTTGGATTTTCTACATTCCGCATACGCTGGGGAAAGTATGGCCCACATGCGTTATCTTAATTGGGGAGAAATAGCAAACAAGGAAGGATTCCCAAATGTATCAAGGCTTTTCAGAGCTATAGCCTACGCTGAACAGGTTGATGCAACAAATCACTTCCGTGAAATCGATGGAAAAACTGCTGATACTTCCGTGACAGCAGGAGGTGTATTCGGCAACAATAAAACTGTGGATAACCTGCAGGGTGCAATAA